>CACXGG010000210.1 GCA_902767145.1 Oscillospiraceae bacterium
AGGAAATGATAAGGAAAGCATATCCCGAAGATACAGATCTTCTCCTGCAGCTGGAGCAGGGTGCCATGGATCATCCCTGGACCAGGGAGGATCTGAAGGCCCTGACGGAAGACCCTAAGAAGACCGCCCTTATGACAGAGGATGATCAGGGTGCCACCGGTTATGTGGGTGCCTCCTTCGTGCTGGATGAGGCGGAGATCGGAGACCTGTGCGTCAGGGAGGATATGAGAAGGAAGGGCATAGCTTCAGAGCTTCTCAGGGAGCTGAAGATACGCCTGGCGGATAAGGGTATAAAGACCATCTTTCTTGAAGTGTCGGACAGCAACGTTCCGGCGAAGGCCCTGTATATCAAAGAGGGCTTTTCGGAATACTCCAGAAGGAAGGACTACTACGGCCCCGGAGATGATGCAGTACTTATGAGGTGTGACATGGAAGACAGCAAAAAGACAGAGCAGGACAGGCTCCTGGAGATAGCATCGAGGCTTCACGCTTTTTCGTCTGCAGGACTTACTTATACAAAGGACAGATTTGACCGTGACAGGTTCCAGGAGATAAGGGATATCGCTGCGGAACTTATGACCTTTAAGGTGGACGGCATCACCAGGGAGGAGGCCGTGGATCTTTTCGCGAAGAACGATGGTTATCCCACTCCCAAGACGGAGACCCGCGCCATCATATTTAACGATAAGGACCAGGTGCTCCTTGTTAAGGATTACGACGGCAAGTGGACCGTTCCCGGAGGCTGGTGCGAAAGAGATCTCACCGTCAAGCAGAACGTGGTGAAGGAAGCATACGAAGAGGCCGGACTTGATGTGGAGCCCGTAAGGCTCGTTGCAGTCCACAGCCATAAGATGAGGAACAATCCCAAGTCCTTCTTTTCCTGCTTTAAATACCTGATCCTCTGCGACGTAAAGGGAGGAAGTTTCAGGGAGAATGATGAGACCACGGAGTGCGCCTATTTCGATCTCGATTCCATCCCGGAGGCCTTCAATTCACACAAAGTCAACCTCGACCAGATAAGGCTGTGCCTCAAAGCAAAGCATTCCGATATGTGGGTTCCCGAATACGACTGAAAGCAAGTTGTGAAAATAAACAAAAGACAAACACAAAAACAACCTTTTTAAGACGAAAAGACGAAAATCATTGAGCCCGTCAATAGTTTGTTGACTTCAAAATTCATAAAAAATATACTCACATTGGAAATAGAATCTTACGGGAGGATAAAATGGTAGAGGAAAAAGTGATCTTTCAGTGCGAAGATGATCTGCAGATGAAAGCCGTTGCCGGACTTGTTCAGAAGTCCTCTGAATTCCGCAGCACCGTTTATCTTGTAAGAAACGGAAGACGCGCTAATGCAAAGAGCCTTCTCGGCGTAATGTCCCTCGGTATCGAGAATGGAGCTGAGATCGAGATCTGTGCTGACGGCGACGATGCAAGAGAAGCAGCAGACACGATAGTTTCTTATCTTAATAACCCGAAAATCTGATACAATAAGTGCATGAACGGGAATTCGTTTGATGCACGACTTGATACTGTACCTACAAAGCCCGGAGTATACCTGATGAAGGATGCTTCGGGAAATGTTATCTATGTGGGAAAAGCAAAGGTCCTGAAGAACAGGCTGAGATCGTATTTCGGAGGCGGCACCGTTACAAATCCCAAGGTGGCTGCCATGGTCTCCCATGTGGCTGACTTTGAATACGTGGTGGTTGGCACGGAGCCTGAAGCTCTCCTTCTGGAGAATAATCTCATCAAGAGATATATGCCCCAGTACAATATCCTGCTTCGTGACGACAAGGGATACCCTTATGTGTGCATCACATTAAACGAAGAATACCCCAGGGTCTTCAAGGCCTTCCGTCCTGACCCGGAGCTCCGTAAGAAGGGCGCCGTCTACTACGGTCCCTATATGAGCTCGGATCTTTATTTCACCCTCAAGAGCATAGAGGAGATATTCCCTCTCAAGCGCTGCCGTAAAGTCCTTCCCAGGGACATCGGAAAAGAGAGACCCTGCCTTAATGCCCACATCGGAAGATGCATGGCGCCCTGCAGCGGAAGCGTAAAGAGCAGCGACTACAGAAAGATGATAGGACAGATAGTCCTCTTCTTTGAAGGCAAGTACGGCGGCATCGAAAAGGACCTTAAGGAGGAGATGGAAAAGGCCTCCGAAAACATGGAGTTCGAGAGGGCCGCAGTCCTGAGGGACAGGCTGTCTGCCCTGAATAACATAAGGCAGAGCCAGCGTGTCTTCATGGAGATAAAAAGGGATGTGGATGCCATTGGCGTCTACTCCGATGCAGGCGAGACCTGCGTCAGGAAACTGGAGCTCCGTGACGGCAGGATAGTAGGATCATCCGTCTACTTCATGAAGGGTGCCAACGATTCAGTATCGGATGTCCTCACGGGATTTATCATGCAGTACTATGAGGATGCTCCCTATATACCCCAGACCATCCTGATCCCGGATCCCGGGGAGGACGGAGATGAGTTCGGCATCAGTGATGCCCTGGAGACACTGGAAGGGTTCCTGGAGCAGAAGGCGGGCCGCAAGGTGACCCTTAAGACTCCCGAAAGAGGAGAGATGAAGGAACTTCAGAAACTGGCCCAGATGAATGCCCGGGAGATGATGGTGAGAAGGATCTTAAGAGGCGGCGGTGCCGATGCGGATCCCAAGGCGCCTCTTCGGTATCTGGAGGAGATGTTCAAGGTCCCCGAAGGTACCATCGACAGGGTGGAGTCCTACGATATATCCAACCTCGGTAATGACGATATCTGCGCGGGCATGGTAGTATTTAAAGGCGGCAGGCCGGACAAGTCTTCCTACAGGCTCTTTAAGATGAAGACCGTCATGTCCCAGGATGACTTCGCCTCCATGAGGGAAGTGCTCTCAAGAAGGTTTTCCCACGACGGATCGGATGGTTTTTCCTATCCTTCCCTGATCCTGGTGGACGGCGGCAAGGGACAGCTGTCGGCTGTGGCATCCGTGGTGGATGAACTTGCTCCCGGAAAGGGCATCCTTCTGGCGGGCATGGTGAAGAACTCAAAGCACAGGACCTCCGGCATCGTCTTCAGGGACGGTGAGCTCATAAAGCTGGACGGGGATAACCCCTCTGACCGGGATGTGGTGCTCCTGAGGTTTTTGACTGCGGTGCAGAACGAGGTGCACAGATTTGCCATCTCCTATCAGCATAAGCTGGCGGGAAAGCGCAACATAAGATACCGCCTGGAGAATATCCACGGCATAGGACCTGCCAAGAGAAAGGCTCTCCTTTCCCACTTCGGCAGCATTAAGAAGATAGAGGAAGCGACTGTGGAAGAGATCGGAAATGTGAAGGGAATATCCGAAGCGGATGCCCTGAACATATATGATCACTTCCATCAGCAGGAGGAATAAATGGCGATATACGGACTGTCGGATCTTCATCTTGCCATAAGCAACCAGGACAAGGACATGAGCATCTTCGGCCATGGCTGGGACGGCTATATGGAAAAGATAAAGAAGAACTGCAATGAGATAGTGGGTCCCGAAGATACGATCCTTATGCCAGGGGACCTTTCCTGGGTCATGTATCTGGACAACGGAAGGGAGGACTTTGAGTATATCGACTCGCTTCCCGGCACCAAGCTCATCGGCAGGGGAAACCACGACTACTTCTGGACCACTGTGAAGAAGATGGAAAAGTGGCTGGATGAGCAGGGCTTTTCCACCATAAAGGTCATCAGGAATAACGCCATCAGAGTGGAGGATTCGCTTGTGACCGGTACCAGGGGCTGGAAGCTCCCGGTGGACGACGGCTTCAAGGAAGAGGACAGGAAGATCCTGGACCGCGAGATCATAAGGATAAAGCTGTGTATCGATTCCCTTAAGAAAGAGGATCCGGAACATAAGCTCCGCTGGATACTGATGATCCACTATCCGCCCCTTCTCAAGGACTACCTTAAGACAGAGATGACGGAACTCATCGAAAACGCCGGAGTGGACCTGTGCATCTATGGCCATCTCCATGGCCGTGCACACGCCAATATGTTCGAAGGAAAAAAGGACGAAAATGGCACCGAATATGTGTGCGTTTCGGGTGATTACAGAAAGTTTGAACCTGTAAAGCTCTGAAAACAGGGGATTTGCGGGACTTTGAAATGATTTTCAAGTTGCAGATTTTCTCTATTTAATATATAATAAACAGGTCGAGTCTGCTCGTGCAAAAGAATATCTTTTGCCAGTAGACTTTTTGTATCTTAATTTTGCGGGGTTATTATGGCTTACAGTATGACCGGCTTCGGCCGCGGAGAGAAGATAATCGATACAAGAAGATACACGGTTGAACTTAAATCTGTAAACAGCCGTTTCTGTGACATCAATATCAGGATGCCCAGGATATTCAATTTCGCAGACAGCAAGATCAGAAAGCAGATCACCGATTCCCTGGTAAGGGGTAAGGTGGATGTTTTCATCAATTTCGAAGATTCCCAGAATTCTTCCATGGAAGTCGTAGTCAACGAAGGACTTGCCTCCTCCTATTCCGAAGCTGTCAAGAAGATCGCCGAGGTCTCCGGAAGAGAAGATGAGATGACTGCATCAAGGCTTTCCAATTTCCCTGACGTTCTTACGGTAAGGCAGAGAGATATGGATGAGGAGACTCTTTTAGAGGAGCTTTCCGACTGTATCGGTATGGCCCTTGCCGGAATGACAGAGATGAGAAGGACTGAGGGAGACAATCTCTGCTCCGACATCATCGACAAGGTCAACGAGCTGGCAGTCCTCAGGGACGAGATCGCCGACAGGGCTCCCCTGGTGGTAACAGAATACAGGGCAAGGCTCTCCGCAAGGATCGACGAGATCCTGGAGGATGAGAAGAGAGCTCTCTACGATGAGAACAGGCTTGCAGCCGAGGTTGCCGTATTTGCCGACAAGTGCGCCATCGACGAGGAGCTCAAGAGACTTCTCAGCCACTTCCAGCAGGCTAAGAGGATCCTGGCTTTCGACGGATCGGTGGGAAAGAAGATGGATTTCCTTATCCAGGAGATCAACAGGGAAGTCAATACGATCGGTTCCAAGGCGAACGATCTTGAGATAACTAACAGGGTACTTCTGATGAAGAATCTCATCGAGGAGATGAGAGAGCAGATCCAGAACCTTGTTTAAGAGGACGAAGAATGAGATTAGCTGAGATAGGATTCGGAAATATAGTATCGGCTGACAGGATCATCTGTGTTGCCGCCGCTGATTCCGCTCCCATCAGAAGGATCATTCAGGACAGCCGCGACAGGGGCATGCTGGTAGATGCATGCGCCGGTAAGAAGTGCAGGAGCGTACTCGTGACGGATAGTGATCATGTCATCCTGAGTTCGCTTGAGGTTGCACAGATAAAGGAGAACTTGGAAGGGTAATGGAAAAAGGACTGATAGTATCCGTATCGGGTCCCTCCGGAACGGGAAAAGGCACAGTACTTGCAAAGGTAAGGGAGATATTTCCTGAATGCGGGCAGTCCGTATCAGTCACCACCAGATCCCCCAGGGAAGGAGAGGCAGAAGGCGTAGCATACTTCTTCAGGACTAAGGAACAGTTCATGGAGATGCTCAGCTCCGGTGAGATCATCGAGTATGACTCATATGTGGATAACCTTTACGGAACTCCCGCCGGACCTCTCGTGGAGATGAGCGAGAAGGGAACAGATGTCCTTCTTGACCTCACCATTGCAGGAAGCCTGGCTCTCAAGGAGAGATTCGAGCAGACTGTGACCATCTTCCTTCTTCCCCCGTCCTTCGAGACGCTGGAGAAGAGGCTCAGGGAGAGAGGAACTGAATCCGACGATATCATCGCCAAGAGATTGTCGGAGGCAAGAAACGAAGTACTGAAGGCCAAGCAGTTCGATTATGTGGTAGTCAACGACGATCTGGACGAGGCAGTCAGGAAAGTGGTCTCCATCATGGAGGCAGAGAAGTGCAGATATGCACGTAACAACGGTATCGAAGGAAGGATCTGAGAAGATCCCCCGATAACAATAGAAAAAAGAACGATCATAAAAAGAAAGAAGGGTATAAGAAATGTTAGTAGATCCACCTATGGAAGAAATGCTCCCCAAGGCCGCTTGTGCATATGAACTCGCAGTACTTGTAAGCAAGAGAGCAAGCCAGCTCGTAGACGGCGCTCAGCCCATGATCCCCGATGAAGCTGCCAATCCCGTATCCCTCGCATGCCGCGAGATCGCTCAGGGCAAGGTAGTAGGAGTTGAGGGTGTCCTCAAGAAGGATGAGTTCACCGTACCTCTTACAAAGGAGGCAAGAGAGGCTATCATCGCCGAGAGAAAGGCAAAAGAGGAACAGGATTCCTTCAGAAAGGCTGCAAGAGAAGCTGATCTTGTAAGCGCTCAGGAAATGGACGAGAACGATGATTCCGACGAGTCCGCTCCCGCAGATAACTTTGTTGTAGTAGATGCAACATTCGAAAACAGCGAAGAAGAGTAAGAGGAGACTGAGAACTGATGGCAATCGAGAAATCAATGGAAAAAATAGTATCCCTGGCTAAGATCAGAGGTTTCGTATATCCGGGTTCCGACATATACGGCGGTCTTGCAAATGCCTGGGATTTCGGTCCTTTGGGCGTACAGCTCAAGAATAACGTAAAAGCAGCCTGGTGGAAGAAGTTCGTACAGGAGAGCCCCTACAACGTAGGTGTCGACTGTGCTATCCTCATGAACCCCCAGGTATGGGTGGCTTCAGGACATGTAGGCGGATTCTCCGATCCCCTTATCGACTGTAAGCAGTGTAAGGCAAGAGCAAGAGCAGATAAGCTCGTTGAGGATTTCAATGCCGAGAACGGTATCACTGATGTGGTAGTCGAGGGCATGAACGATGAGCAGCTCGTCTCCTACATCAAGGAGAAGAATATCCCCTGTCCCACCTGCGGC
>CACXGG010000211.1 GCA_902767145.1 Oscillospiraceae bacterium
ATACTAGGCCGAGAAAGTGTTTAGGGTATGCAACACCTTATGAAGTCTTTTATTCAACTTCGTTGCACTTGACTTGAAAATCTGCCGCGGAAAACAGGGCGAAAAATGCATTTTTGAGGCAGATTAATTCAAATCTGCCACATTTTACTTTGGTTTCAAGTACCTTTTGGGTGTAATAATGTAACCATCAGGCAATTAATCTTCATAACACACCCTCCAAGGCCCGGCATTGTCCGGGTCTTTTTATGTTAAAATCAAATAAAGTCTATAGGGAATGGGGTTTCAGGATGAATAAGTTTAAGATGAGGATGGCTTTATTGTCCTTCGTAAGGCTTTTCTTTTTCCAGCTGGGGATCTTCTTTCTTCTGGGTATCGTGCTCATGGTCATCGGACTTCGCGTACGAACATGTTTTGCCATCGGTATCGCACTCATCGCCTTTGACTTTATCGCGTCGATCATAGAGACGGTGAAGATGTTCCGCACCTTAAGGATGAGCGATCATCCGGTCATCTCCGATGTTTACAAAGCCATCAACAGTGAAGATCCATATGGTGAGATGGATAAGGTGGTGGGAGATCTTAATTCCGACGTGGACGTAGTGGGCGGAAAGCTAGCCGTGACCATACTGAACAGCTGGATCCAGAAGAGTGAAAAGACAGTACCCTCCTGCGTGGATAAATTCGAATCACTCTGCCAGGAGCCCATGCCCGGAGAGGTGGTCTCCCTTGAATACGGCCCTATCAGTGATGAAGACGGGAAATACTCTCTCTGCCTTATTAAGGAATATCCTGTTTCGGGGGGACGCAGAGTGCGCATCTTCATGGCCATGATCTTCAGGACGGCTGAAGATATCAGTTCCCTCAAGGGATCTTTTGATTCCGGCAGTATAGAAGAAGACTTTTTTACCTATCTGCGCGAGTCCGGGATATATAAGAGGATGTCTTCTGAAAAGATCATCGATGTGAGGAACGGATTCGAACAATAAGTCCGATTGAAAGACACCGGTTTCTGTGCTAATCTCTTGATGCTACCTGATAAGAAGTTTTATTACTGACGGCAAGGTGCAGAACAGCTTAGATGTTTTGTGGCGCTATAGCGCCTTTTTGCCGTACCTTTTTCCGGGTGCGGTTTTTTGTTGGAGGGCTTATGGAAACACGAGTGGCAGTGATGAGTATGATCGTGGGAAAAGACGGGGATGTTGAGCATCTCAACGGACTTCTCCACGAGTATGGAAATTACATCATCGGACGTATGGGGATACCCTACCGTGAGAGGGGCATCAATATCATCAGTGTGGTGCTGGATGCGCCCCAGGATGAGATCTCTTCCCTGGCGGGAAAGATCGGAAATCTTAAAGACGTAAACGTGAAGACGGCTTATTCGAATGTCTGACGTTTTATCTCTTATCGACAGGCTCTCCCGTGACAGGTCTTTGACGGAAGAGGAATATGAGGTGCTGGTCTCGGGCTATACTCCTGAGGCGGCATCTTTCGCTGCCTCCCTGGCGTCCTCAGTACGCAGGGAGTACTACGGTGATGAGGTCTTTATGAGGGGGCTCATGGAGATCTCGAACTACTGCAGAAATGACTGCTTTTACTGCGGGATAAGAAGGAGCAACAGATCCTGTTCCAGGTACCGTCTGACACCTTCGGAGATCATATCCTGCGCTTCAAAAGGTTACGGACTTGGATTCCGTACCTTCGTACTTCAGGGAGGAGAGGATCCCTACTATACGGATGACGTTCTCTGCTCCATAGTCTCATCCATAAAGTCCATGCATCCGGACTGCGCAGTTACGCTCTCCATGGGAGAGAGATCATACGAAAGCTACGCCGCTCTTTTTTCTGCCGGAGCTGACAGATATCTTCTCAGGCATGAGACGGCTTCAGCTCCCCACTATGCGAAACTTCATCCTTCTTCCATGAGCTTTGAGAACAGGATGAGATGCCTTAAGGACCTCAGATCCATCGGATATCAGGTGGGCTGCGGATTTATGGTGGGATCGCCTTATCAGACTCCTTCAGATCTTGCGTCGGATCTGAAGTTTATCGAGACTTTCAGGCCTGACATGTGCGGAATAGGACCTTTTATACCACATAAGGATACTCCCTTCGGATCGGAGTCCCGGGGTTCAGCTGAAATGACTTGCTATCTTCTGAGCCTTATAAGGCTCATCTTCCCGCCGGTACTCCTGCCTGCGACTACGGCACTGGGGACCATCGATCCTCTGGGAAGGGAAAAGGGACTTAAGGCAGGAGCCAATGTGGTGATGCCTAACCTGTCACCTGTGGAGGTGCGGGAGAAATATACACTCTACGACAATAAGATCTGTACGGGAGAAGAAGCATCCGAATGCGTCTCCTGTCTCTCATCAAGGATAAAAAATGCAGGATACCGCCTGGTGACCGACCGTGGTGATATCAGAAAGGAAAAGATAAATGGCAAAGTATGACAAGAGTTCAATGAAGGCGGAGGAGTTCATCAACGACGGTGAGATCCTGGAGACCCTCAGGTACGCGGAGGAGAATAAGTCCAATGTGGAACTGATCGATAAGATCCTTCAGAAGGCACGCCCCGTGAAGAAGGATAAGGGATATGTATGCGCGGGTCTCGACCACAGGGAGGCATCAGTCCTTCTGGCCTGTGATATCCCGGAGAAGATAGAGGAGATCTATAAGATCGCGGAAGAGATCAAGATGGCTTACTACGGAAACAGGATAGTTATCTTTGCTCCCCTGTATCTGTCAAACTACTGCGTCAACGGATGTCTCTACTGTCCCTACCATCTCAAGAATAAGAACATCCCCAGAAAGAAGCTGACCCAGGAGGAGGTACGTGCCGAGGTCATCGCACTTCAGGATATGGGACATAAGAGGCTTGCCATCGAGGCAGGTGAGGACCCGGTTAATAATCCCATCGATTATATCCTGGACTGCATAAAGACCATCTATTCCGTACACCATAAGAACGGTGACATCAGAAGGGTCAATGTAAATATCGCTGCCACCACCGTGGAGAATTACAGAAAGCTGAAGGATGCAGGTATCGGAACATATATCCTCTTCCAGGAGACATACCATAAGGAGAGTTATCTCCGCCTTCACCCCACGGGTCCCAAGCATGATTATGACTACCATACGGAAGCTCACGACCGTGCCATGGAAGGCGGTATCGACGATGTGGGACTCGGTGTCCTTTTCGGACTTGAGATGTATAAGTATGAGTTCGCAGGACTTCTTATGCACGCGGAGCATCTGGAGGCTGTTCACGGGGTCGGTCCCCACACCATCAGTATCCCCCGTGTTAAGAAGGCGGATGATATAGATCCTACCCAGTTCGACAATGGTATCTCGGATGAGATCTTTGCAAAGATCACTGCCTGCATCAGGCTGGCTGTTCCCTATACGGGAATGATCATCTCCACCAGGGAGAGCCAGGAAGTAAGGCAGAAGCTCCTTACCCTGGGCATAAGCCAGGTGAGCGGAGGTTCCAGGACATCTGTGGGCGGTTATACGGAGGAAGAGAGACCCCACGATACGGAGCAGTTCGATGTATCCGATCAGAGGACTCTTGATGAGGTCGTTAAGTGGCTCATGGAAAATGACCACATCCCTTCCTTCTGTACTGCATGCTACAGGGAGGGAAGGACGGGAGACCGCTTCATGGCACTCTGTAAGAGCGGCCAGATCCTTAACTGCTGCCACCCCAATGCCCTCATGACCCTGGCGGAGTATCTGGAGGATTATGCTTCTCCCGCCACAAAGGAACTTGGTTACGAAGTGATCGCCAGGGAGCTGGGACGTATTCCCAGGGAAAATGTAAGGGAGATCGCAGAGAAGAATATTGAAGATATAAGAAATTCAAACAGAAGAGATTTCAGGTTTTGAGGTGAGTATGGGACTTAGCGGAATACCGGCATCTGAGAGGGTGCATATTGGTCTTTTCGGAATGAGAAATGCGGGGAAGTCAAGCCTCGTAAATGCTGTCACGGGACAGGAGATGTCTGTGGTATCAGACGTTCCGGGAACTACTACGGACCCGGTGAGAAAGACCATGGAACTTCTTCCCATAGGTCCCGTGGTGATCACCGATACCCCGGGTCTTGATGATACGGGAGAACTCGGAGCCAAGCGTGTATCAAAGGCGCGTGAGATACTGGCCACTGTTGATGTGGCGGTGCTGGTCACAGCTTCCCCTGTCCTCACACCTTCGGAGGAGGAACTCGTCTCGTTGTTTAAGTCGGGATCTGTTCCTTATGTCATCGCCCATTCCAAGGCGGACCTTCTTTCTGAACGCCCATCTCTTCCCGCTAATGAGATATATGTAAGTTCCGTCACCGGAGAGAATATCTACGAGCTCAAGGAACTGATAGGAAAGGCAGCTGAAGTAGCTCAGACAGAAAGGCCGCTGGTGTCCGATCTTGTTTCACCCGGTGATGTGATCGTGCTGGTGATCCCCGTGGATGAATCGGCTCCCAAGGGCCGCCTTATCCTTCCCCAGCAGCAGGTAATGAGAGATCTTCTGGACTGCGGATGCGCCTTTGTGGGATGTCAGCCTTCGGAACTGGCGGCAACGCTTTCTGCACTGTCCTCTGAACCCGCTCTGGTGATAACAGATTCCCAGGCATTTCGGGAGGTGTCTTCTATCCTTCCTGAGTCTGTGCCCCTGACATCTTTTTCCATACTGATGGCAAGATATAAGGGTGATCTGGAAAGCCTCGTACATGGTGCGGAAAAGCTGGACGGCCTTAAGGACGGGGACAGGATACTCATATCAGAAGGATGTACCCATCACCGTCAGTGCAAGGATATAGGAACTGTTAAGCTCCCGGGCCTTATCAGGAAATATACAGGCAGGGAACTTGACTTCAGCTTTACGTCGGGAAGGGATTTTCCTTCTGACCTTTCAGGGTACGAACTGGTAGTCCACTGCGGAGGATGCATGCTCAGCGAAAAAGAAATGCTCCACCGTCAGAGGGGGGCCGGTGGAGCATGTGTTCCGATGGTCAATTATGGCGTGGCCATCGCGAAGATGATCGGTATCTTAGATCGAAGCCTCAAGCCTCTCGGGTATTCGTCATCCTTATGATGATGAAGGCGATGGCGGATACGAGAAGGTAACCTGCCACTGCTACTACCGAAGCCTCTATTCCGAACTCTCCGCCGGTGAGGGCGAAGGATTTGTTTTCGAGCACATATGAAACGATGCTGTTGGTGGTGTCGGCTTCACTTCCTACGAAGAGAGCGCCGCCGATGATTATGATGTTCCAGAAACAGTGGACGATACCGGAGTTCCAGATGTTCTTTTCCTCGAGGGAGATAAGGGAGAACATGACTCCCACCAGCGTTCCCGCAGTTATTACCAGAAGGCTGCTGAGGACTGAATATCCGGTTCCGATGATGTGTACAATACCGAAGAGGAGGGAGGGAACCATGACGGCAACAGCCGTGTTCCATCTCTTCTTGAGAAGCCTCATGATGAAGCCTCTGAAGAGCATCTCCTCAACGAAGCCTGAACCAAGTCCTGAGAAGAAGATCCCTGAAGCGAGCCTGGAGGCCATCTCGCTCCTGCTCATATCGGATAAAACGAAATCACCGGGGAGGAGAAGGAATACTCCCAGGACTGAAACGGGCAGAAGGATGGCGATAAAGACCCACTTAAGGCTCAGGCGGATCTTTGTGATGCCCACATCTTCCATGCTGATCTTTAAGATCTTTGTGAGACCCTTGAAAAGAAAGAATGCAGATACAACAAATATGATGCCTGCAATAGCATTACAGACAGCTGCATTCAGACCTGCTTTGAAAAGGACTTCTCCGATGATGGCTGAACAGACCTCGGCGATGATAAAAAATACCAAAGCCAGGACAGAGCCACCGATGGCTTTACCTGTACTCATATTAAATTCTCCCTTATTCCTATTCCGATAATAATATTCCACATATATTAATGACGTGTCAACCGCTCTTTTTGTTTCTTAATCAAATCTTAAGATATCGGAATATCTGTTTTAAGATTTTATGAGTACAATATGATCGTAATCGATTACGCGAAAGGAAAACAAACATGAACAGGATCTTGGTTTGTGACGACGAGAAAGACATCGTATCTGCACTGCAGATCTATCTTGGAAGCGACGGATATGAGACAGTAAGCGCCCACAATGGGGTTGAGGCGCTGGAAAGACTTAAGGAAGACGAGAATATAAATCTCGTATTGCTGGATATAATGATGCCCGGCATGGATGGGATAGCTACGCTTACAAAGATAAGGGAATTCTCGAACGTACCTGTCATATTCCTTACGGCTAAGAGTGAGGATACTGACAAGATACTCGGTTTAAACGTCGGCGCCGACGATTATGTCACAAAACCTTTTAATCCTGTGGAGCTCCTGGCCCGTGTAAGGTCCCAGCTTCGCCGCTATACGCAGTTCGGATCAAGTATTGCCCAGGACGCAAAACAGACCATAAAAAATGGTGGAATAGAGATAGACGACGACAGTAAGAGAGTTACCGTGGACGGTGAGGTTATAAGCCTTACAAAGACGGAGTATGAGATCCTTCTGCTCCTGGCGAAGAATCCCGGAAGGGTCTTCTCGCCTACAGAGATCTATTCGAAGATCTGGCACGAGAACATAAGCGGTGCCGAGAATACCATCTCCGTACATATCAGACATCTCCGCGAGAAGATCGAGATAGATCCCGGTAATCCCAGATATATCAAAGTCGTCTGGGGCCACGGTTATATGATGGAGGATAAGAAATGACTGAAACTAAGAATAAGACCCTTTTATCAAAGGTGATCGCCGGCATAGTATGTATGCTCGGTCTTATGATGTTCCTTGGATCGGGAATAGGAATGCTGGTGCTGGGAGGCCAGGATCTTTATGATATCTCCGGGGAAAAGCTGGAGCGCCGCATCGACGGTCTTGTCGCCCAGCGCGATCTTTACAGGATCCTTGACGATCTGAGCCACGGAAGGGACAATGATTTCCGCTTCAACGCAGAACTTTTAAGTCCCAACCTTCAGTTCCGTATCGTTTCCGTCAGCCCTTATGCAGATCCCAACGAAAACGGATATACTGACGTCTATTATTACGACAGCGATCATTCTGAGATCATATATGAGACGGATAATTTCTCCGGCAAGGAAAATGACTTTGTATGGGGACATGAAGGATACTACTACTCAACTCCTGAGGGAGACCTTTGGGATATCCTCCTGGACAGATCCTACTGCTATGGCGAGGATAATGTTCTCGGTAAAGAGTATTATGCTTTTTACGAGGTAGCCGACGATCTTGATTATTCCAACCGTGAATCAGATCTTTACTGCCAGGCCCATGAAGTTGCCAGTCTTCTGGCTGCTCTGACCAGGGCTGCAGCTATTATCTTTGTCATCGGAGGCGTCCTGCTCGTCGTGGGTATCGTTTCCATGGTCAAGGTCACGGGTTCCGAGATACACACAGTTCACAAGATCCCCTATATATTAGTGCTCACTGCACTCGCCGCCCTGGGTGTCCTTATCGGAGCATGCATCGCAGCTCTTTTCTATCTCAGGATGGATCTTGCTACGAATATAGTATTGACATTATTTGCAGTAACCGTATTCTCGGTATTTGCAGTTATGTGCATCTATAACACCATAACCAGGATCAAGGCAAGGTGTTTCTGGAGAAATACGCTTCTCGGATATATCGTGCGCGGACTTCTGAAGATCTCCGTCATTGCCGGATCTAATTCCACCATGCTCATCAAGATCCTCGTCGGAATGGGACTTCTCACCTTTGTCCAGGTTGCAGGACTTGCTCTGTTCTATGCTGATTTCGGATGCGGGATGTTCGCATATTTTGTATACAAGATCATTGCCATTGCACTCGTATTCTATCTGGCAGTACAGGCCAAGAAGGTCCGTGACGGCATGAAGAGAGTTGCATCGGGAGATCTCACCCAGCCTGTGGATACAAAGGGTATGCTGGCTGATTTCAGATCACATGCCGAGGATATCAACAATGCAGGCGAAGGCATCTCCCTGGCAGTTGCAGAGAGCATCAAGAGCGAGAGGATGAAGGCTGATCTTATCACCAATGTATCCCACGACATCAAGACGCCTCTTACTTCCATAATCAACTATGTGGATCTTCTGAAGAAGGAGGATCTTAAGAACGAGAAGGCAGATGAGTACCTGGAGGTACTGGACAGACAGTCTGCAAGGCTCAAGAAACTTACGGAAGATATCGTGGAGGCTTCGAAGGCTTCCACCGGAAATATAGAGATGAACATCGAAAGAGTGGACCTTGCTGTCCTTCTTTCCCAGGCATCAGGCGAGTTCGAGGAGAAGTTTAAGACAAAGGACCTGGAGTTCATAAAGACACTTCATGCGGATAATATCTACGTCAATGCAGACGGAAGATATCTCTGGAGGATAATAGATAATCTTCTCCGCAACATCCACAAGTATGCAAAGAACGGCACAAGGGTCTACCTTGATACACGTGAGAAGGACGGAAGAGTGGAAGTCATCTTTAAGAATATCTCTGAGACTATGCTCAATATCAGTCCTGAAGAGCTTACGGAGAGATTTGTCAGGGGCGACCGCTCCAGGAATACCGAAGGTTCAGGCCTTGGCCTTTCCATCGCAAGTTCCCTTGCCTCCGGCATGGGCGGTAACCTGAAGCTGGATATCGACGGCGATCTTTTCAAGGCGATCCTTGACCTTGAGAAGGCAGAACCTGAACTCCCTGAGACGGAGGTCCCTGCCCTCGAGGCTCCCTCTGAAGAGTGACACACGGGGACAGTTCTCCCGGATGGGATATCTTTGATCAGTTGGATGAGATCCTCTCCCTGATGTAGAACTCCAGATATCCGATGATCACTGCGGGGATGAAGAATCCCAGATAGACATTGTGGGCGAACTGTATCAGATTACCGGCAGCGGCATAACCCAGTGCGGCGATATTATAGAGAACCAGTGTTACATACATTGGAGTCCTTTTGCCGAAGAAGACAAAGAAATAGATGTTATAGGCAATACAGGTAATGAATATACCGAAGGCGGCGGGGACTTCCAGGAAATCAAAACCTTCGGAGAACCCATAGGTGCCGTTTATGAGCACAAGAGTTGCTATAGTAAAGAAGACGGGTGCAAAGATCCAGATGAGAGGGATCTTACGCCCGTCTCTTCCTGTCTTTATGGAAGTAATGATCTTTATTATATAGTTGATGACCCAGGCTATGGCTACCGCCATCAGTGCGAATATGGCGAATATCTCCAGAGGAGATGTGGTACTATTGCCCCACAGATCGTAGTTCTGCAGTGTTGCATACATCGTTAATATGAAAAAGACTATCAGAAGGACTGAGAGCAGCCACTCCACCTTTTGGCATCTGGTCATATGGGTCACCTCCCTATAAGTGCATGATAGCACGACTGTCTTAATATGCAAATGATGGTCCTTGTCACGTCCCCATGTGTCAACTGTCGATTCACCACGGATAGGATGCAGTTCACCACACTTTTTTTACAGGGCATGTTTTTGGTTGTAGTATGATGCTATCAGAAAAATGCAAGGAGTTTGGGATATGAAAAAGTTTATTGGAACCATCCTTATCTTTTCCATGGGACTGCCGGTGGTCTTATCCGGATGTGCTGCTGTTATAGAGCCCGCTGAGACTACTGAAGCGGCCCCAGTCTCTCTGTCGGCCCGTCCCCAGGATGACTTTTACTACTATGTAAATAAGGATACCCTTGAGAACGCAGAGTTCGATTATGGAGAGTCGGTGGCCGGGACCGCCTTTGACGACGAGCTGGTGGAGAACCAGGTCAAGGGGATCATAAGTGATGTGGCTGCCGGATCAGGCTATGCTGTGGGATCTGAGGAGTATATTATCGCTACTGCTTATGATCTTTATTCTTCCTATGATTTTGAAGGGGATGCCCCTTCTGATCTTATCTCTCTGATGTCTTCTATCGCGGAATGTTCTTCTGTATCGGAGCTTCTTTCCATCGATGCAACTTTGGTCCGTGACTACGGCCTTGATAGTATCTTTGGTGCAACGGTAGAGACAGACTACTGTGTGCCGGGGCAGAGGTGTATCCTTTTCCAGCAGCAGGATTCGGTCTTTGACGTCAGCTTTAAGGATGTAATGGAAGATAACTTCGCCTTTAACTCCCTTAAGACATCGGGAAAGACATTGTGGACTGCTTTAGGATATGACCCTTCCGAGGCGGAGCAGTACGGCCTTGAGCTGGGATATTATGGCATGGATCTTTTTTCCTGTACGGATAAGGATATTCTCATGTCGGATGAACTTTTCTATGTGTATGTAGAGTCCATGCCTGCATCGGAGCTTTATGATCTTTTCACTAACGTGGATATGGAAGGATATTTTTCCGAGATCGGATTTGATACATCTGCCATAACTTCTTTCTGTTACCTGGATAAGGGACAGCTGGAAGGACTGAATGAACTGTTTGTTGATGAGAACTTAAATGCCCTTAAGACATTGGAATTGGGAAGACTTTACCAGAAGTACATGAGATTTATCGCCCCTCATTACGAGGCCCTTTCGGGAGATGTGGAGATCAGTTATAAGACTGCTGAAGAGCAGGCAGTGGATGAGATATTCAATGCATTTTATGCGGAGACGGATCCTCTCTATGTGGAGCAGTATTATTCCCCTGAGATGGATGAAGCTTTAGTATCCATGTGTGACGATATAAGGGAAGGGTACAGGGATCTTATCTCAGGCGCGGACTGGCTTTCGGAAACTACCCGTTCGGGACTTCTTCAGAAGCTGGACAACATCGTGTATGTAACAGGAATGAATGTGGAAAGACATGATCTTACAAAGTATGCATCCCTTCCTGCGGATAACTACTATGATCTTCTTCTTGAGTACACCAGGATCAGCATGGCTGACCGGATCGCCAGCCTTTATGAGCCCGTGGACAGATTTGAAGTTGGTATGCCCATGCAGATGTTCAATGCATGTTATGATCCTGCTGCTAATAACATCACTATCACCGTAGCCATCATGAACGCGCCTTTCTTCGATATGTCTGCTGATTACTACACAAATCTTGGGGGCCTGGGAATGGTTATAGCCCATGAGATGGGACATGCTTTTGACAGTAACTGTATCCTGTTTAATGCGGACGGCGCTTATGATCCTTCCTGGATCTCTGATTCTGATTACCAGACCCTGCTGGACAGAAATTCTGCTGCCGCCTCCTACTTTGAAGATAACTTCACTGTTTTCGGGATCTACCATGTGGACGGTGAGCAGACGCTTGGTGAGAACTATGCGGACCTGGGAGGTATGGAGTGCATTTCTTCCCTTTGTACTACTGATGAGGAACTCACTTTGCTTTTCGAGAACTATGCACGGATCTGGTGCGAGAAGAAGACGGATGAATCGGTCATCAGCCAGATCGCTTTTGATGAACACAGCCCTGAAGTTATAAGGGTAAATGCTATCCTTTCCACTTTGGACGCTTTTTATGAATTATATGACGTGACTGAGGGAGACGGTATGTATATCGCTCCTGAAGACCGCATATCACGCTGGTACTAAGGAGGTGAAACGAAATGAACATTATATTAAAGAATTCACTTAAAAATGTTTTCGGAAAACCTCTCCGTACACTACTCGTGGTCTTCTCCATCTTTGTATGTTCCCTGAGCGCACTTATCTGCTTTGACCTGGGAGGCACCATAGATACTGTTCTTTCTGAGATGTACAGTATCGTTTCCCCCGGAGAGCTTATAGTTACTGCCGGAAGGGGAAACATGAGCCAGGAGGAGCTGGAGTCTTCTCTTCCTGCCTGCAAGGTACTGTCCATCGAGTCTAATACTGAGACTATCTATAAGGACATCGAAGGTGAGTACAACTACGTTACTACCGAGAGCATGCCCGTTATGGGTCTTGACCTCGAAAAGGCAGCGCAGATGGGAGTTCTTGATCCCTGCACCCTTGGCGAAAATGAAGGTCTTATCACAAGTAAGCTGGCAGCCGATTTCGGATATGAAGTTGGTGACACCATCACTGTCCATGACAGGGCTGAAAATAAGGTTGAGATCACTGTTGCAGGACTTATCCCCGAAGGTAAGAGCAACTATCTGATCTCAAGTAAATATTCTGTAGTCGTAAATACAGATACTATGAATGCACTGACCTGCGGATATACGGATATCAAGGGTATGTATATCGTAGATCTTGAAGATAATGACAACCTGGAGGAGGCGAAGCAGATCTTAGAAGACAGGTATCCCGATGCCTCAGTTATCACTATGGTAGCTACTGAGCAGGATATGAATATGGTAAACGAACTGAAGGCTTTCCTTTATCTTCTGTTTGCCATTACATTCCTTCTTGTTATCTTCGTTACTATATCTATCTGTAACAGGATCGTGGCTGAGAGGATGTCATTTGTTGGTACCCTCCGAAGCCTTGGAATGAGCTCCGGCCGTACTGCCCGCATCCTTCTTCTTGAGAATGTGCTCTATGCAGTTCTGGGATGTATACCGGCCCTTATTATCTATGGTCTTGTAAGAGACCCTATGCTCAGCTCCATGTTTACTTTGCAGGACACCACGGGAGAGATGATCAGTTACGACATCCCTGCTATGTCGGTGTTCCTTGTAGCCGGTGTTGTTATAGGAGCTATAGTGATCGAGTGTCTTATACCTCTTCGTGCTATCCTGAAGGCCCTCAAGACATCCATCAGGGATATCATCTTTGACAACAGGGATACTGCTTACAGGTTCAGTAAGTCCCTTACAGTTACAGGCTTTGTTTTCCTGGCTCTTTCAGTAGTATGTTTTTTCTTCAGGACTAACTTTATCGGTGCAACACTCTGCACCATCTGCCTTGTAACTTCTGTGGCCCTTCTTTTCCCTCTGCTTCTTAAGTACATCGCAGGTCTTGTACAGTCCTTCTCGGATAAGAAGGGAGATCCCAAGTGGTCTCTTGCAGGTGTGGAGACTATCTCCAGAAAGAGCACTGTAGGAAGCGGAGTCCTCTGCGCAACAGCAGCTACCATGACCATTATTGTCCTGATCATAACCACATCTGTCATGGACGCCATGAATCTGGATCCTTACAGCTGCGATGTGGTTGCCCAGACTACGGAAAATGCCAAGTACTACTCTTACATCGACCACCTGGACGGTGTTACTGATTTTGAGATGCTCTACACTAACATTTCAGAGTCTGTGATCAACAATGAGGAGAAGCCGGTGAACTGTTCCTTCTACGGACTTCCTGAGGGAGGTTATAAATACTATTCCGGTTTTACCGGACTTCCTGATCAGATCGAAGAGGGAGTTGTCTGGGTAGACAGCAGGTATGCAAAAAGGGCAGGGGTCTCGGTGGGAGATCCTCTGACAGTAACAATAGATCCCGACGGAGTATTCCCTATAAAGAGGGAATATACGGTGGGAGGCATCTATGATCTTCAGAGCCTTGAAGGAACAAAAGCATGTTTCTTCATAAACCTGGATGAATACAAACTTGTATTTAACGATAAGCCCTACGAGATCCTGATCTGCTGCGACTCTCCCGATACTGTAGCATCAATTCTGCAGACTTACGGTAAGGGAACATACAGCCAGGTCAAGACCCATCAGGCTCTCTTTGAAGAGAATGAGATGAGTAAGAAAAGGTTCAATGCCATAATGACCGCTATTATCGCTGTGGCTCTTGGCATGACCTGTGTCGGAATGATCACCAACCAGCTTATCGGCTTTGAGGGAAGGAAAAAGGAATGCGCCGTGCTCCTGTCTACTTCCATGACAAAGAAGCAACTGTCGGGAATACTTTTCAGGGAAGTGCTGCTGGCTTCAGTTACGGCGGCAGGAACCGGAACGGTTGCCGGAGTACTTCTATGCAAAGTCATTTCCGCTGCAGTGGAAAATTCGGACGGCATAAGCCTGCCCATAGACATATCGCCTGTGACTACGATACTCTTCTTCCTTCTTCTGGTGGCCCTGTTTACCCTGACGGTACTGTTTCCCATTAGAAGCCTTAAGAAGATGAAGATATCAGAACAGATCAAGTATGAGTAAGGATACGGAGGATATAAAGATGAACACGATTATCGAAGTAAAAAATGTAGGAAAGACATTTGGTAAAAATACAAATCTCAACAGGGTCCTGGACGATGCCTGCATGTATGTGGCAAAAGGGGAGTTCGTATCCCTTATGGGCGCATCAGGATCAGGTAAGTCCACACTTCTGTACCTCATCGGAGGACTGGACAGAGACTTTGAGGGAAACATTGAACTTTGCGGAAAGGATATAGGATCTTTGAAGGATGCGGAGCTTTCAAAGCTCCGTCTGGAGAAGGTGGGATTTGTATTCCAGTTCTATAACCTGGTAATGAACCTTAACGTGGAGGACAATATCCTTCTTCCCCTTACCATGGCAGGAAAGAAAAAGTCCGAACTTAAGAAGGAGCTGGATGAGATATTGGAGATCACCGGCCTTACGGAAAAGAGAAAAGCCATGCCAGCCACACTGTCCGGCGGACAGCAGCAGAGAGTCTCCATCGCCAGGGCTGTACTGGGAGATCCGGAGGTGATCCTGGCCGACGAGCCTACAGGTAACCTGGATGCCAATTCCACCAGGGAAGTAATGGAACTCTTCTCCCGCCTTAACAAGGAAAAAGGACTTACTATCCTTCAGGTCACCCACTCCGCCGAGTGTGCCTCCTACGGCACCAGGACAGTCAAACTGGAAAATGGAAAGACCATTGGTTAAGTGGTAAACTGAAAACTGAAATATTAGTTTAAGGAGAGCAGCGATGCGCATTGCCGTTGTAGATGACGAGAGAACTTTCAGGCAGCAGATAGCTTCCATGATATCCTCGCTCTATGGCAGGGAAGACGTAAGCTGCTTTCTCTATTCTGACGGAGCTGAAGTCATCAGGGCTTTTGAAAACGACTTCCATCTTGATGCGGTATTTCTTGATATCGAGATGAAGGAGCTGGACGGCATGAGCACCGCCAAGCTGATCCGGAATTACTCAAGGGATATCCCCATAATCTTCACCACCAGCCATACGGAAATGGCTATGGAAGGATATGAGGTGGATGCCTTCAGGTTCCTGGGAAAACCTATTGAGGAGGATAAGCTGCGGCAGGCCATTAAGGACCTGGAAAAGAAGCTTAAGGTGGAGGAGAAGATCGTCCTCAAAAAGGATGGTGAGGATCTTATTTTCCCCATATCCTCCCTTATCTATGTGGAGGCTGCCAATAACTGCGTCAGGTTCGTATTTACTTCCTCGGCGGTGGAGCTTCGTATGAAGTTCTCGGCTGCCATGGATATGGTGGACGGCATTACTGACGGATTCTTTAAGATCCACAGATCCTACTACATAAATCTGGGGCACGTGATCAAGATGAGTTCATCTGATGTTCTTATGGATAACAGGGAGACTCTTCCTGTGGCCAGAAGTTCCTCTGCTTCACTGAAGAAGGAACTTTTCGAGTACATAAGGAGGAACGGCAGATGACCCTCCTTCAATTTATAAAGACCATTATGATAATGATGCCCGTGGTATGTTCCGTCTTACTTCTGGACTACTTTATCGACGGAGTACTTAAGTACAGATTTAAAAACAGAAAGCTTGTTTATATCATGAGCATGGCTGTCTCTTTGAGCATGGCGGTCATGGCTATCCTTACCCGGACGACAGATAATACTGTGGTCATAGATGCCAAGGAAGGGTTCACGATCATACTTTATGTGGCCCTTGTGATACTGCTGGTGGCTGAGCTCCCGGGAAAGGTCTGGAGAAGGATAGTGGTGGTCCTCCTTTCTCTGGGGATCATTGCTTCTTTTGATGAGATCTTCACCTACTTAAGAGAGATAGCATATTCCATACTGTCTTTGGATAATGCCATTTCTCCGGGTGCCAGGCTGGGAATCTATCTCACATTTGATTTCATTGCCCTGGCTTTGGAAGTAGTATTCTTTGTGGCTATAGACAGGGTAAGGGGGGAGAAGGATAACGTGCCTCTTCCCATCTCTGTATTGCTTTTGATGTTCTTCCTTCTTTCCATATTCTCATCCATCTTTTCTGCGGTGTCATATGATGAAAGGGGACAGGAGTATGTTACGGATTTTTCCCTCATAGATAACGAAAAAAAGATCTCCCTCATAATCACCATGCTCTTAGGTCTTTTTTCCGTATTCATATTCTTTTATATCAGGGTCACCAGAAAGGAAAGAAATGATCTCCGTGACCTGAATAACGTTAACGAGGAACTGGTGGCTTCCCAGACTAAGTACTTTGAGGCTACGGTAAAGGCGGATTCGGAAGTCCGTGCCATGAGGCACGATATGAAGAATGATATCCAGGTGCTGATGCTCCTTCTGGAGAGCCGCGAATATGACAAGATGAGGGACTACCTGGAGGAGATGGGAGATAATCTTCAGGTGTCGGAGGTGTCTGCCCATACGGGAGATACCATAGCTGATGCCATTATTTCCTCCAAGAGGTCGGAGGCAGGGGAGAAGGGTATCACCCTTAAGTCCTCAGGCACATTCTCAGGCATTGCTCTCTCCCCCAGGGATATGTGTAAGATCCTGGCCAACCTTCTTGATAATGCTATAGAGGCTGCATCTGATCCGGCGCTGTCAGATCTTTCCTCCGATATGAAGGTGATCGAGCTGGATCTTAAGAAGACGGATAAGTTCTTCCTGGTTTCTGTTAAGAATCCTTCCGCCAAGGAGCCGGTGGTAAACGAAGGTGAGATGGAAACTATAAAGTCCGATAAGAAGAACCACGGATTTGGTATTAGAAATATAAAGACCGCCGCAGAAAACTACGGCGGAGAGTTGTCTTACAGTTTTGATCCTAAGCCTTACGGATGTGACGTGAGATCTGAGCTTTTGTTCCCTTTAGTATCTCAGGCTGAAGGCTTGGAGTGATATTTGTAGTAATCGTTCTTATCCTTGTACATAAGATGATCGATCTTTCCCAGGAAGTCCCTGGTGCCTTCGCCGCCTAATTCAAAGATGGAGCCGCCGATGGCTGTGGACAGCTTGTAGGGCTTTCCGGAATTCTTATTGTAGTCTTCAACAGCCTCCAGGATGGAGGATCTGATACCGTCGATATTTTCCCCTTTAAAGCGTCTCATTATGACAACGAACTCATCGCCGGCGAGTCTTATGACGACACCTTCACCGCGGATAACATTGACCAGGATCCTTGCAAAGTCCACAAGGGCCTGATCGCCTTCCTCGTGGGAGTAGGTGTCGTTGATCTGCTTAAAGCCGTTAAGGTCCAGCATGATACCGGCGATGCGCTCGCTCTTTCTCATGACGAGGCCTTTGCCCAGGGCGTCAAGTTCGTATCTGTTGTAGACACCGGTGAGCTTATCGATATAGATACACTCGTTCTGAAGACAGATGACCAGTCCGCAGAAGGCGATGGCAAAACTTACGGGCTGAAGTGAGATGCCGTAGATGGTGCTCTGAAGGATCATGCCGATAAGGATGGGCATAAGGAACTGCCATACGGGGAAGTATCTCAGGGAGGGGTTTTTCACCTTGGAAACAAAGTAGAAGATGTAGCCGTAGGTGATAAGGATAAATGCCGCCAGCACGAAGATCCAGTAGAAAGATCCTCTGTGGTAGATATTATTTTCGTCGATGGAGAAGACCAGGGGCTGGAAGAAGTTGATGATAAGGATGGAGACTTCGATCACCGTCAGGATCAAGAAGAAGATACCCTGAAGCTTGGGAAAGGATTTGTCCACATGGATGACGATAAGATAGATGATACCGATACCCACTATCAGGTTGTAGAGAAAAAGGTAGGTGTTGCCCATCATGCTGATGGCATATACAGCATCTCCGGGAAGACCGTCGTAGTAGGACATAAGGGCGTCCATAAGGCAGTTGGTGATGGAGGATACGATGATGATGAAGAGCATGAAGCTCTCCTTTTTTCTTGCGGGCAGACTCCATCCTCTGGTCGCCAGTATGACGATCAGCAGCAGTACGCCGATGCCGTCGGACACGAATATTGATGTCAGATCGATAGCAGTATCCATCGTTTCCCCGTTATTACCTGATCTCCGCCCTTGATATTATCACGCGCGTTCTTTCCGCACAATATAAACAGATTTTATTCATATAAAAATAGATGATATAATCTGCTCTATGGAGATGAAGGATAACAAAAGAGAGATCCTGGGGAGGGCGTTTCTGATCAGATATACGCTCCTTTTCCTTATCACCTTTTTCGGTGTCTTCCTCTGGTTTTTCCTGACCGGCAGGACCTTTATCTGGTGTGCCGACGGACTGACCCAGCATTATAATGCCCTGATCTTCTATGGGGATCATCTGAGGAATGTCCTGAGGACTGTCTTTGTGGAGCACAGTCTCAATATCCCCTCCTGGAGTTTTTCCATCGGCGAGGGCGGAGACATCCTGGACGTGTTCCACTATTACGCCATCGGAGATCCCCTCTGTGCCTTTTCTGTCTTTTTTAATGAAGGGAACATGTATATCCTTTACTGCCTGATAGTCGCAGTGAAGCTCTATCTTTCCGGACTTACATTTTCGTACCTCTGCAAGGTCACGGGACAGAAGAGCTTTACCGGAGTCCTTACGGGTTCCATGTCCTATGTCTTCTGTTATTTCGCCATCTATAACAGTGCAAGGCACTACTTTTTCCTGACGCCCATGGTGCTGCTGCCCCTCCTTCTGGCAGGGACGGAAAAGGTCATAAAAAGGGAGAAGCCGTACCTTCTTACTGTGGTGGTATTCCTGGCGGCAATAAGCCAGTTCTACTTCTTCTACATGATGGTGATCATGACGGTGGTCTACACGGCGGTAAGGCTCATCATCCTTTACGGAAAAGACATAAGGAAATGGCTTTCCGTTATCCGTGACATGGTCATATTCTCCCTGACGGGAGTCCTTATGTCGGGC
>CACXGG010000212.1 GCA_902767145.1 Oscillospiraceae bacterium
AGGGATGTCCAGTGGTAGAGGGGATTTCCCCATGCCTGACCGATGACCTTCGCCCAGGCCAGGAATTTCGACTTGTCGGAGGCGGATCCTGTGATGTACTCCTCATCAACTCCTGCGGATCTCATGAGGCGCCACTTGTAGTGGTCATACTTGAGCCAGAGGTCCGTGATATTCTCGAACTTAATGTTATTGGCGATCTCCTCGGGAGGAAGGTGACAGTGATAGTCGATGATGGGAAGATCCTTCGCGTGATCCATATAAAGGGAATAAGCCCTGTCTGACTTTAAGAGAAACCTGTCATTTATGAAATCTGCCATAATATCCACCTCGCTTTTTTATATATAAAATATAAGAAAAACTGTTGAAATGCAAGTTGAAATGTACTAGAATGTTAGTAAGCGTTCAGGAGGGCGCATCTATGGATTTCTTAAAAAAAGTAAACGAAGCGGGGATAGTCCCGGTAGTAGTAATCGAGAATGCTGAAGATGCAGTCCCCACAGCCAGAGCACTGCTCGAAGGCGGAATAGCTTTCATGGAGATCACCCTGAGGACAGAAAGTGCCCTCGAAGCCATCTCCCGCGTAAGCACAGAGGTTCCTGAAATGAATGTGGGTGCCGGAACCGTACTTTCAATTGAAAAAGCAATGGCTGCTGTAGATGCAGGAGCCAACTTCATCGTATCACCCGGCTTTGATGAGAAGACTGTCAGGTGGTGTATAGAGAATAATATCCCCGTTATCCCCGGAGTTGCCACTCCCACAGAGATCATGGCAGCCATAAACCTGGGACTTAACACTGTTAAATTCTTCCCTGCGAACATCTACGGCGGCATAAAGGCCCTTAAAGCGCTCCATTCCGTATTCGGTGATATCTCTTTCCTTCCTACGGGCGGCGTAAACCAGGAGAACCTGGCTGAGTTCATGAAGGAGCCGTACATCATCGCCATCGGCGGAAGCTGGGTATGCACAAAGGGCGACATCAGCTCAGGCAAGTTCGAAGAGATCACGGCTAAGTCAAAGGAAGCCGTTAAAGTCATAAAAGAGATCAAGGAGTAAGCATAATGAAGGTAACAACACTTGGCGAGATAATGCTCAGACTTAAGTCCCCCGGACATGAGAGGTTCATGCAGAGCCCTTCCCTCGAGGCCACATTCGGCGGCGGAGAGGCAAATGTCTGCGTATCCCTTGCCAACTACGATATGGAAACTGATTTCGTAACAGCCCTTCCCGAAAACGATCTGGCAGATGCCTGCATCCGTCAGCTCAGGGGATTCGGCGTAGGCACATCCAACATCATCAGAAGAGAGGGAAGAGTAGGTATCTACTTCCTTGAGACAGGTGCCAACCAGAGACCCAGCAAGGTCATCTACGACCGCGCCGCTTCCTCCGTCTCCCTCGCATCAGCAGATGAGTATAACTGGGATAAGATCTTCGAAGGTACCACATGGTTCCACATCACAGGCATCACTCCTGCCATCTCTGCCCAGACTGCAGAGGTTACCCTCAGGGCAGTTATGGAGGCCAAGAAGCGCAGCATAACAGTTTCCTGTGACCTTAACTACAGAAAGAACCTCTGGAAGTATGGCGTTGCCGCCACCAAGATCATGCCCAAGATCACCGAGTATACCGATGTGGTCATCGCCAACGAGGAGGACTGCCAGAAGTCCCTCGGCATCACTAACGATACGGATGTCACATCAGGAAAGATCGACGACAGTAAATATAAGGAACTCACAGACAAGGTGATGGAGCTCTATCCCAATGTCAGCAAGGTAGCCGTAACACTCAGGGAGAGCATCAGTGCTGACCACAACAACTGGAGAGCCTGCATCAACAACGGCAAGGAGTTCTATGTAAGCAAGAAGTATGAGATCAGGGACATCATCGACAGGGTAGGAGGAGGAGACTCCTTCGCCGCCGGTCTTATCTATGGTCTTAATACATACGATTCGGATACGAAGGCTCTGGAGTTTGCAGTTGCGGCAAGCTGCCTGAAGCATTCCATCGAGGGCGACTTCAACCGCGTGAGCGTCAAGGAAGTCGAGAACCTCATGGGAGGAGACGGATCCGGCAGAGTTCAAAGATAAGTACAGTTTTTGCGTCCTCATAATGAATAAAGCCCCGCAGCCATCGGCATAGGGGCTTTATTCATGCGAGATGTACAGTAGTTTCCGTATCCCCGTGAAGTGAAAGGGGAGAGCTTCCAAGAGTAGAGCTTAGCTGGTAAGTCCCCCTGAAACCCTCAAAACAGATATATCCTTCAGCATCGGTAACGAGATCGATATTGGTGGACCACTCCTTATGTATGAGATCCCGGAGCATCCCGTAGGAAGGCTTCTCAGAATTATCGAGCCGGAGAAGCCCTGCAGGAGCATTGAGCCAGCACTCATCCGTGAAGTCCCAGGTCGTGATCGCCTGAACGAGAGGATGGGAATATAATGTCTCATACATCTCCTTCATCTGCTCAGCCTGCCTGATCTCCCCCTCGGGAGTGGAGGGCCACTTATCGACCACCCAGTCATTGAGGTCCTCTATATATCCCGGCATAAGATCTCCTGAGATGAGTGTATTCTCCGTGAAGTGAAGAGGTATCCCGAATACAGAGAACCTGTCCAGCACCTCCTGTATCTTCTCTACACCCCAGTATCCCTGATGCTGATGGGA
>CACXGG010000213.1 GCA_902767145.1 Oscillospiraceae bacterium
AAAGCAGGGTATCACCACGCCAAGGCCTGTGGCAAGGATCATGAAGCCCGCTTTAGACTGGGCCCTTCCATCTTCGCTGAAAAGAGAGATGATGGGACTGATCACGAAGACCGATCCGAAGATCGTGACGGCGGTCAGAGGATCGTTCTGTGATGCAAAATAGACCATGGAGCCCACTAAACCAAAGAATATAAGGACAGCCAGGATATTGGCGACCGGATGTTCCTTCACGGTGGTCCAGTAATCAGTGATTTTTTCTTTCTGGTCCTGCATTACGGCGGACAGGATCTCGCTTCTCTCTTCATCTGTTATACGCTCGATCCCGGTGGTACTGAAGGTCCCGTCTTTCCTGCATTCCATGGTTCTTCTCCCCTTATCTATCTGTTCTTTTTCTTCGCCTTCTTCTCAAGGTACATGGCCTTGTCTGCTTTGTTAAGACACTCGATCATGTCATTCCAGGTGGTGAGCTCACAGGTACCGATGCTGGCGCTGAGCTCGAATGGATATTTCTTTTCTCTGTTTACATCCCTGATACCGTCCCTGAGGTTTCTTATGAACTGGCCTACACGGCCCACATCTGACTTTATGAGGATAGCAACAAATTCGTCTCCGCCCATCCTGGCAACGAACTCTCCCTCCTTCAGGGCACTGCTGATACATTGTGCAGTCTCTTTTATGGCTTCGTCTCCCCTGTTATGGCCGAAGGAGTCGTTTATCTCCTTAAGGCCGTCCATATCGATGGATACGATGGTCATGTCGTGTAGCTTGTTCTTCTCCTCGTCGAACATCTCGGAGATATTTTTCTCAAAGCCCCTTCTGTTATAGATACCCGTGAGAGGGTCTCTCACATAGAGGGTTATGATGTCCTTGACGCCGAAGTATTTCTCATAGAGCTCAACCCTGTTTATGCTCTGGCCCAGCTGCATGAGAAGGAATTCTATAGTTTCGTTTATGAAGTCGGGCTTCTCTGTATCCACGACGAAGAAGCCGTAGCCGTATATCTCATTCTTATATGCCAGGGGCAGGAGGATATTGACTCCCGTCTCATCTTCCTTGAAGCCCTCAGGAAGGAGCCTTGTGTTCTCAAAGGAGATATTGCATCTGGTTAAGTCATCCTCACTGTTAAAGTAGCCTATGAGCTCACGGTCGTTCTCACAGTATCTGCAGAGATAGCACTCCTTTACGCTTCTCACCTTCTGCATATGTTCCAGGGTTGCATGGATGGCTGAGTCTATGGTGAGGGCGCCATCGAAGACGGCACTCAGGATGACATACTGCCTCATGGCATCGATGGAGTTGGACTTGGCCTGCTTAAGTGCCCTTAGAGCCTGGAAAGGATCCATTCCGCCCTCATCATTGGTGGTCTCACGGGGGACTATCTTTCCGGGTACTGTCATGTAGTACTCGGCAGGTTCCTTGGCGTGGAGTTTCTCCAGAAGGTCCACTGCTTCCCGGGTGAAATACTCCTCCGGGATCTCGCAGGTGGTAAGGGACGGGATATGGTCCTCCGATTCGGATATGTTGTCCACACCGGTGATCATGGTGTCCTCGGGAATGGAGTATCCTCGAAGGATCAGTTCGTCTACAAGGGTGATGGCCATATAGTCGTTGGAGCAGATTATAGCTTCAGGGAGGTTTCCCTCATCGCCAATGAAGAAGTCTGCTGTCTCAGGACCTTTGTCTATCCAGTATGTTCCGTGGAAGATCTTATCCTCAGTGACCTCGTAGCCCGCCTCGTGCATTGCATCCTCAAAGCCTGCCCTTCTCTCGGCGGCATCAAGAAGATCGTCCCTTCCTGTTACAAATCCTATATTGTCAGTCTCGCACTTGGAGATAACATACTTTGTCATGTCGTACATCATGCCCCTGTTGTCAGGGACGATGTTATAGAATCCGGGAACCTCCGACCTTATGCAGACCACAGGGGGAACATCGCTCTCTGAAGTCAGCTTGTCCACCAGTTCATTAGCCATTCCGGCATGGTTCAAGGTATCGTAGCAGAAGATGATACCGTCGTAAGAGGTAACATCAGGTAGCGAAAGTATACTCTTAAATCCAATGACGTGGAGCGGGTTAAGGCTGGGAAGCGAACAGTTTCCGTAGATATCGATCCTGTGGCCCCTCTCCTGAGCAAGATCATTAAGAGTTCTTATGACGGACAATGAGTAGTCCCTGTACATGTCCCCTATAAATGCACAAATTCTCATGACATTATTATACTACTGCCTCCCTATTACAGGAAAGAAAAATGCCCCGCCGTGTGGCGGGGCATCTGTTTTTAGCTTTTCTTCTTTTTTCTGCTTATTCTGCCAGCAGGAGGTTGTATGCTTCCAGGCTCCTGATCCTTCTTGTCTGAAGGAGAGCGATGAGGAAGGAGATGACTATAAGGAATATTCCTACGATCACCACTCCTATCACCGGGATATTGAAGTCGGACTTGATTATGCCGAAGGAGCTCATGATGATGTTCATCATGGGATTGGCATAGAAGTAGGACAATACCGAGAATACCAGCACGGATAAGATGGTGGTGGGCATGAAGCTCAGAGCTGTCTGAAGCCTCAGGTTGCCGGAGGAGTATCCGATGGCCTTGAAGACACCATAGTCCTTCTGCTTGTTTATGATAAGCGTCTTTACCAGGAGGTAAAGGGTGAGGAGGATAACAAGAGAAGATACTATGAACATGAGTCCAAGCATCGCAGCTGATGCGGACTTGAAGGTGGTCATGGAGCCCTCCACTACTTCAAAGAAGTTCATGGTGGAGATGACATGTACTCCGTATTCGTCAGTACACTTGTCGAAGACTGCCTCCACTGCTTCCACGGATTCCTCTTCAGTATCGAAGTAGTAGTATGCGGGAGCCATCTCCAGATCCATGATGCGCTCTGCGGCAACACTGTTCATGACTGCCTCCTTACCGCCGTTATTGGTGGTCTGGACAAGACCGGTTATGAGGTAGGCGTAGGAATCTTCTCCATATGTGAGCTCGATGGTATCTCCAACGTTAAATCCGTATTCCTTACAGAACTTACCGCTGACAGCGATCTCATTGTCGTACTGGGGGAGTTTTCCCTTGTAGCAGACATTCTTGTTGTTCATGGCATATACATCGTCCATGATGTATGTGGTGAGACGGTCCTCTTCACCGTAGCAAAGGTCCACCATGATGATGTTTCTTATGTTGCTGACACCTGCTGTATTCTCCAGGAATTCCTTTCCGTCCTCCTTTGTATCGCCGTCGAAGGCCACGATACCGTCGCAGAACTCAAAGGTGAGCATATCGATCTTCGGATGCACATTGAAGTTCTCGTACAGGAGGACTCCCACGGTGCAGAGAAATACCATGGCACCGACGACGATGAAGGTAACGATATTCTGCTTCATGTTGTAGAACGTGGTCTTCAGGGCAAGAGCCAGGTTGATGCCGAGTTCGGTACGGTCGAGCCTTACCCTGTTCTTCTTGAAGTTGTGGTTCTCTGTGCCGCCTCTAAGAGCCGTGATGGGCTCGATCTTTCTGATCTTATCCAGGGAGAACTCAGTGACTATAAGGGCAAAGAGTACTATGGACAGGAGCACCAGCAGCATGGGAAGAAGGACAAAGGATGCCTTGTAAGGGATACCCATCTGGGATACGGCGATCTTCGCGAAGGCCGGCATTGCCAGATATGCGGCAGCTATACCAAGCAGGGCGCCTGTTCCGGCCAGACCGCAGAAGAGTATATGGAGAGAGATCTTGATATCCCTGCTGGTATATCCTATTGCCTTCAGGGTGCCTAAGGTCCTCATGCTCTCCTTGATGTAGTTTCTGATGCAGTTGACCAGCATCATGAGTACTACGATAAGGATTATGCCTGTAACGACCATGAAGGATATGACAAAGATCAGTGA
>CACXGG010000214.1 GCA_902767145.1 Oscillospiraceae bacterium
ATCCAGATATTTCTGTTCGGGATAAGCGTATACGATGGCCGCTATACCGTTGAAGGAATACATACCAGATGATCATATTAGATCACTTTTCCCTTGGAAAGCATGACAACCGTTTCCACATGGCTGGTCTGGGGGAACATGTCCACAGGAGTTACGCTCTTTACATCATAGCTTCCCCTGAACTGCTTTAAGTCCCTTGCCAGGGTTGCCGGGTCGCAGGAGATATAGACAATAGTCTCCGGACCTGCCGCTATTATGTTCCTTATGGTCCGGTCATCCGATCCTTTTCTGGGGGGATCGATGATGACGGCGTCAGGGGAGGGGAGGCCTTCCTTGGAGATGTCCGTCCTGGTGAGATCCCTCAGAAGGAACCTGGCGCTCTTTATGCCTGACAGCCCGGCATTTATCTTGGCTGATTCAACGGCTTCTCCCGATACCTCAATGCCGGTGAGTTCCTGTCCTTCCCTTACGACGGAAAGACCAACCGATCCGGTGCCGCAGTAAAGGTCCCAGATGGTCTTTGCGCTTTCCGTACCCTTTGCTGCTTCGCCATAGAGCTTCTCTGCCTGATCCGTGTTGACCTGGAAGAACGCACCGGACTTTATGAGAAACTCCCTGCCGCAGAGCTTTTCCCTGTAGCTGTCTGTTCCTGTAAGGACGACCCTCTTTCCGGATCTTGTCCTCCTGTCTGTCCTGGTGGGACTGATGCGCAGAAGGATGCCTTTTATCTCATATCCTTCCGTGGCATTTTCCAGCTTTTTCTCCATATCTGTTCTGCCTATGTAGTCACCGGCATCCCTGATGATGGTCTCGTGGGATCCCTCCATATCTGTTACGAATTCTATGAGAAGTTCTTTAGTTCTTTCAGAGCCTCTCAGGACAAGACCTGAGAAGAGCCTCTGGGGGGCATCTTTGAAGATGCTTTCCATCTCCAGTCTTATCTTTGAGAAGACTTCGTACTCCAGGGGAGAGACGGCTATCTTCACTGCCTCGCCGGTACCTTCCTCAGAGAAGCAGATGGTGTTTTCGTCGATCTTATACTGGGTATGGTTTCTGTAGTGGAGTTCCCTTCCTGAGGGGACGGTATCGTTGAGGATACTGTCTGCCTCCTCTTCTTTGAAGCCGCCGATCTTTATGAGGCAGGACCTGACCTTGTCCTTTTTGTATTCCAGCTGCTTTTGGTAGTCCAGGTGGATAAGGTTTGCTCCGGGGATGGGATCTTCCTGCGTCCTGTCTTCTGAAGCTCTTATTATCTTCAGGAGCTTTCCTCTGGCAAACCGCGATCTCTCCTCTGTGATCTCTGCTTCCGCTTCCTCACCGGGAAGGGCTCCGGGGATAAAGATCTTCTTGCCTGATGAAAGGGCCCCGATGCCTTCTCCATCAGTGCCCAGAGCCGTTATGGAAACCGTTACCACATTCTTCATACAAGGATTTTAACATTTTCCCGGTGTTTAATGGTAAAATATGTTGTTAATTAAGAAGAAAGGGAATAGAAATGACAGATTCGAGAGGCAGACAGATGAGGAATTCGGCTCCCGTAGCGCCTGAAGACAGCGCACTTGCCGACGATCTCCGATCTAATCTTAAAGGAAAGCCCACAAGGTCAGGATTTAACCGCAGCTGGTTCTCAGAAATGGTCAGCTTCCTTGCTGATATCCTGAAGATCGTCATCGTTCTCATATTATGTGCATGCTTTGCCTTTGGAGGATTCGGCGCAGGAATGCTCCTGGGTTATGTCTCCACCACAAAGCCCCTTTCCATCTCAGACCTGACCCAGACAGAAGAGGCTCAGACTTCTTTTGTATATGATATTGAAGGTAATGTCATCGCCAAGCTCACCGGTAACGAGAACGTGGACAGGATCTATGTTCCCATCGGTGATATAAAGGATACTTATATAGATGAGGCCATCATAAGCATCGAGGACGAGAGATTCTACGAGCATTCCGGTATCGATATCCGAAGGATCGGAAGTGCCGTTCTCTCAGCCCTTCTCAACGGCGGTACTGCTACATACGGCGGATCCACCATCACACAGCAGACGGTAAAGCTCATCTCCGGACAGGACCAGCACTCCACATCGCGTAAGGTACAGGAGTGGTTCTCAGCTATGAGCCTTGAGCAGGATCTTTCCAAGGATGAGATCATGGAACTCTACATCAACCTGGCTCCCATGGGCAATAACTATGTGGGTGTCCAGTCCGCTGCCCAGAACTATTTCGGCAAGGACGCCAGCGAGCTGAACCTTGCAGAGTGTGCACTCCTGGCAGGTCTTCCCAAGAGCCCCTCTTACTACAATCCCTTGAGGGAGTCAGGAAGAAGAAACGCCCTCAGGAGGATGCGTATCGTCCTTTCCAAGATGTATGAGCTTGGCCATATAACAGAGGAGGAATATCAGGACGCACTCAATACCGAGATCGTATTCAAGACCCAGGAGACAACTTCCTCCAACGATATCAATTCCTACTTTGCAGAGTATGCCATCCAGGAAGTTATAAATGACCTTACGGAAGCAAGAAATATCTCTTCTTCCCTTGCTACCACCATCGTATACAACAGGGGATACCACATCTATACCACTCTGGAGCCTGACGTTCAGGCAGTGGTGGATGAAGCCTTTATGAACAGGGATCTGTTCCAGACGGATCCGACCCTGCTCTTTGACCTGCCCGAAAAACCACAGGCGGGCATGGTGGTAATAAACGTCCAGACGGGAGCCATAGCGGCCATGCAGGGTGGCTATGGACAGAAGACGGTGAACCTGGGACTGAACCGAGCGGTATCGGCCTACCGATCGCCGGGTTCGTCCATAAAACCGATCCTCGATTATGCCCCGGCTCTGGAGCTTCAGCTGATAACCCCGGCAACGATCTATAATGACCAGGAGAGCCATTTCGATCCCAACAATCCTGATATGGCATGGCCTTTGAATGCCGACAGGTCCTATGCAGGTCCCATGACCATCAGAAGGGCGGTAACCCTCTCCAAGAATACCATCGCCGTTGCGGTGTGGTATGAGGTCAGCGGAGATACGGCACTCTGGTTCCTTTCCAGGGAGGGTATCGACAGGCTGGATGAGGGAGCATATCCCGCCCAGGCCATCGGAGCCTTCACCAAGGGTATGACACCCCTTGAGATGTGCGGAGCCTATAACACCCTGGCATCAGGCGGTACTTATACAGAGCCCTATGCATATACATCGGTAGTTGATAATGCCGGAAATGTAGTCCTTCAGTGTAATCCCGAGACCCACCAGGTCTATTCCCCGGAGACGGCATTCCTCATGAGCGATATGCTGGAGGATGTTATCACGGAAGGTACTGCTGCAGGAAATGCATCCATCATCACCAATGACGACGGCGAATATATCGCCACAGCAGGTAAGACAGGAACCACCGATGATAACCTTGACAAGTGGTTCTGCGGATATACGCCTTATTACTGCGCTGCAGTATGGTACGGATATGACAACAGGCTGAGACAGACTGTCATCCCTTCAGGAGACAGGAGCAATGCCATCAGGATCTGGTACTACGTCATGAGCCGTATCCATGGTGACTGTGAGAGCATGGCATTTGAGATGCCGGATGACATCATCCAGGTAGAGGTATGCTCCTCCGGATACTATGCTACGGAGTACTGCCGTGAAGAGGGTACGACCATCACTGATTACTTCATCGAGGGATCTTATCTGACGCCCACCAGCGACAATCCCTGTCCCATCCACGAGGAGGATGACGACGACGACGATGATGATGACGACGACTGATGATCTCAAGAATTGAAAAAAAGATCCTGGGATATATAGAGGATCATATAGATGTGCTGTTTTTTGCCATAATGACACTTCTGACCCTAGTGGTCAGATATTGTCTTTTTGGCATCATATCCAAGGACTTTATAGAATCGCTTGAGCCCTGGTTCAACCATATAAAGGATCTTGGCTGGAATGGTGCCATGACCACCCAGGTGGGAAATTATAACGTTCCCTACCAGATCATCGTCAATATACTCGCCCACATACCGGGTCTTGAGATAGTGACGCTCTATAAGCTCGTTTCAGTGGCCTTTGATTATCTTCTGGCTTTTTCCTGTGTTCTCTTCGTTAAGAGAGTCTTGGGTAAGAGCGACAGGAAGGTTCTGGCTGCTGTCTTTCTCGGCACGCTCTTCCTTCCCACGGTGATCTTTAATTCATCGGCCTGGGCGCAGTGTGATTCCATATATGTTTCATTTATCATCCTTGCCCTCGTCTTCCTTTACGAGAATAAGTTCGCACGGGCTTTTATCCTCCTTGGACTGAGCTTTTCGTTTAAGCTCCAGGCGATCTTTATAATTCCTTTTTTCCTTTACTGGTATTTCTCGAAAAAGAACTTTTCGCTCCTCTACTTTGTACTGGTGCCCCTGACGGACATCGTGCTCTGCCTTCCTGCGATCCTTTGCGGAAGGTCTTTGATGTCGACCTTCGAAGTCTATCTGTGGCAGTCGCAGTATTATGATTCCATGGCATTGAGCGCCCTTAACTTCTGGCAGTTCATGGGCGGTGAGGACGATGCCTTTAGCCCCCTCCGGAATTTTGCTGTTGTATTCACGGCGGCCCTGCTCGGAGCCGGCCTTTATCTTTTTATGAAGACCAAGGGGAAGGACCTTAAGGACCCTGCAGTCTTCCTTCAGACTGCTCTCTGGACGATGTTCACCTGTTTTATGTTCCTCCCTGCCATGCATGAGAGATATTCCTATGGTGTGGAGATACTCTTCCTGCTCCTTGTTGTCCTCGGAATGAAGAGATATGCGGTGTTCTTCATAGTGTCCCAGATGGACGGGCTTGTAAGATACGGCGGATACCTTTTCGGCAACGGATATGATAAGAGAATATGGGCGGTCATCAACATCCTGCTGTATATGGCGGTGACATATGACTTTGTGATCAGTCCGTATTTGAAGCAATATCGAAGCAAGTTGGACTAATGTCAGTTTATGATAAGAAAAAATTATGTTTTTTCATCATCTTTTTTAGAATTATTCCAATTTAGACTTGTAATGTGATTTTCATTTTGTTATATTATAGGTCCAATGAAACGATATTAATTATAGAAAGGAAATAAATGCTATGAAAGATTTTGAACAGTGGGGATCATTTCAGGGACGCTTGTGGAAAGAAGAGGTAAATGTTCGCGATTTCATCCAGAACAACTACACAGAGTACACAGGTGACGAATCCTTCCTTGAAGGAACAACAGACGCAACAGACAAGCTCTGGGGAAGACTCCAGGAACTCTTTAAGGAGGCTAGAGCTAAGGGCGGTGTACTCGATATGGATACAGAGATCGTTTCCACTATCACATCCCACGCACCCGGATACCTCTGTGAGGAGGACAAGACACTTGAGAAGATCGTAGGTCTTCAGACAGATAAGCCTCTTAAGAGAGCTTTCATGCCCTTCGGCGGTATCAGAATGGCTGAGCAGTCCTGCGAGACTTACGGATATACACCTTCCCCTGAACTTCACAAAATCTTTACTGAATATCATACGACACACTCAGATGCAGTCTTCTCTGTTTACACACCTGAGATCAAGGCTGCAAGACATTCACACATCCTTACAGGTCTTCCCGATACATATGGCCGTGGCCGTATCGTAGGTGACTACAGAAGAGTCGCTCTTTACGGAATCGATTTCCTTATCGAGAAGAAGCAGGAGGATCTTGCTAACTGCGGTGACGGAACAATGCTCGATGAGGTTATC
>CACXGG010000215.1 GCA_902767145.1 Oscillospiraceae bacterium
ATAGTGGGGTTCCTTCCCTCTTTCTTGAAGAAATCCTGGGTAAAGAGGATATCAGCCTCGCTCATGGCAAGCCCCAGGGAAGCTCTCAGGTCATAAAGAGCCTTCTCATCCATATCGATAAAGCCGTCGAGTGTCTCGACCTCTGTAGGGATATCATAAACATCCTCAAGCGTCTCAGGCTTCTCAGAAGATGCTTCGCGGCATTCCACGGGATTTATAAGATAATCGGAGATCTTAGCCTTCTGGTCATCCGTAAGAGATCCGTAGAAAGCTACGATCTTAGCTGTCTTTACAAGAGGTCTCTCCTTCTGGGTAAGGAACTGGACGCACTGGGCGGCTGAATCTGCCCTCTGGTCATACTGTCCGGGAAGAGCCTCGATGATCAGGACATAACAGCTGTCGGAAAGATCTATTGTCTCATCATAAACATCATCTACCGGAGGTTCGGAGAAAACGACTTTCTTTGCCTCTTCATACTCCTCATCAGTGATACCTGAGATATCATAACGGTTGATGACCCTGACCTTATCAATGGTCTTGATATCAAGGTCTGCAGTAATATCGCCAAGGATACCCTTAGCCTCAACTGCAAATGCTTCTTTTTTCTCTGAAAGTACTCTTCTAACCTGCATCTGAAGACACTCCTCTTTTCTTCTTTATTAACTTATTGATTATAACATAAATAGAAGATACTTATTGTACTTCCTTCTTATTTGTAACATGCCATCTGAAGACCGCGATACCGATGATCAGGATATACCCGAAAATACTGTAGATATCAGGTCTCTGGCCAAGAAAAAGGACCCCGAGGGCAACGGCAAAGAGCACCTGGGTGTAGTCGAAGACAGATATCTCCTTGGCAGGGGCATATTTATATGCTGTTGTTATACCGAACTGGCCGAAAGTCGCAAACAGACCCGCCAGCAAAAGGCAAAGGAGCTGTTTTCCTGTCATTGGGGTATATGAAAGAACAAGAAAAGGCAGTGTCACGATGGAGGAAAAAAGGCTGAAACAGAATACTATAAGGGGCGGCCTTACACCATTTCCCGTCATCCTCCTTACAAATACATAGGCGGTCCCGGCTCCAAATCCGCTGTAAAGGCCAATGAGGGCAGGTCCTGTAGTTAGCGAAAAACCGGGCTTTATGATCAGGATAGAACCTAGAAATGCGATCAGCGCAGCAAATATATCCACTTTTTTGGGTCTTTCCTTCAGTACGGGTATCGAAATTATTATCGCAAAAAAAGGAGAAAGCTTATTTAGCATATTGGAATCAGAAAGCCCTATCCTGTCGATGGCATAGAAATTTGCAATAAGTGCTGATGTTCCGAAAAAGCACCTCATAAGGATGTCAGGTATATGCTTCTTTTCAAAGTAGAGATTATCTTTTGACCTGAAGAGCAGAAAAGAAGAAAAGACAAGAGCAATGGCATTTCTGAAAAATGCCTTCTGCATAGTAGGAAGATCACCTGACAGGTTTACAAAAAATGTCATCAGCGAAAAACCGAAAGCAGCAAGAAGTATAAAGAGGATGCCTTTTCTACTGTCGTAGATCCTGTTCATCGTCTGTAAAAGATCACCTTTCGATCAGATAATATGGATTTATGTCGCTTCGTCAAACTTCAGTTCCAGCTGTACAGAGCCATTATCAAGCTCAAGCTGACCGAAATACAGGTCGTGCACCTTATTGAAGGTCTTATCAAAATCTGCATCTCCGCCCTTCTGCAATGACTCATAATAAAGATGTTCATGATCTGCCAGTTCAGGACGGAGCCTGACCATGGTGGCGATACCGATATTACTGCAGACACTTGTGATCCTCTTTATCTCCACCATAAGATTTGAGAATATGGCATCAGCCATGATATTACACTCTCCCCTGGCCATCCTGGCAAAGTGATTCTGCTTGAGCTGTGCTATGAGCTCTGATGCTACCCTGACCATGGGTTCTATCTGCATTGCAGCATCACCGTCCCTCTTCTTAAAGGCAGTCTCAGCGTGCTCAACTATGTTCGTAACAAGGTTATAGATAACAAGGATCTCGCGGTTTGCAACGTTGGAAAAATGAGTATTGCTCTTTTTCATTCCCTCAGCCAGATCGGCGATATTTACTGCATGATCCCCAAGTCTTTCAAATTCCGCTACGACCTTATAATACTGATTAAGGATCTGGATATGTTCCTCATTCTGGAGGTGGGGCAAAAGCTCGACCATATAGCGGCTGAGCATATCCGTCATCATATCGAGCTCGTTTTCTTCCTTGTTGATCTCCTCATAAGTAGTGTCATTAAACTCACGGAGGATGGCAAAGGACTTGTCTATATTAGTCTCAGCGGCTGAAAGCATAGAAAACAGAACGTTATAGCAACTCTTAAGAGCAATAGCCGGGGTGCTGAAAAATGCGGGAGTAAGTCCGTCGACAGCATCCTGATACTTTCCCTTTTCCTTTACATCATCCTTGATGATAATGCAGCTTAGCTTCTCAAGAATGTAAACGAAAGGCAGAAGGATGATGGCACAGGCGAGGTTGAATACTGAATTGGTATTTGCTATGACACTTGAATTTACGGTACTGTCCCACAATCCGTTGAGCAATCCCATATTATGTATGACTGTGACAACAACAAGTACAAGAACTGTCTTTCCAAGGTTAAAGAGGATATTGAACATACCTACCCTCTTGGCATCTGCCTTGGCGCCGATGGAACATACGATCGCCGTAGTTACGCAGTCACCCAGATAGATACCGACGATAATGGGATAGATGGCCTTGAAGGTCAGAAGTCCCGAGGATGAGAAAGCCTGCAGGATACCGACTGCAGCTGATGAACTCTGAAGAACGAATGAGATACCGGCACCGGCAAGGTACCCGAGGAAGGGATTATCCCCAAGGCTTGAAAAGATCCTCTCTGTAATACCTGAATTCTTTAGTGTATCGACAGCCGCCGTCATATTGAGAAGTCCGGAGAAAAGGACACCAAAACCAATGGCGATATTTCCTGCCGACCTGGTGCTGTTCTTCTTGGCGGACATTATAAGGATAATACCGAGGAT
>CACXGG010000216.1 GCA_902767145.1 Oscillospiraceae bacterium
GATTCCAAGAAATGGTACGATATCCTCTGGCAGAACACCGTAGACTTCTTCCGTTCACTCGATATCCCCGTCAGGACACTCGAGTGCTGCTCCGGAGACCTGGCTGACCTGAAGGTCAAGTCATGTGACGTAGAGGCATGGTCACCCAGACAGCAGAAGTACTTCGAGGTAGGTTCCTGCTCCAACCTGGGAGATGCACAGGCAAGAAGGCTCGGCATCAGGGTAAGACCTGCCGACAAGAGCCAGGGCAACTATCTGGCACATACACTGAACAACACAGTTGTCGCTCCTCCGAGAATGCTCATCGCCTTCCTGGAGAACAACCTGAACGAGGACGGTTCCATCAGGATCCCCCTTCCCCTCAGGATGTATATGGGCGGAAAGAGCGTCATCGAAGTTCCCGAAAAGTGATAATATAAATAATGTAGTTATTAGTAAATGCCGCCTCCGGGCGGCATTTGTGGCAAATAAAGGGCAATCAGGCAAAATAGTTTGACTATCAAAGTATTCTTGCTATACTGACCATAAGAAGCATATCTTTACTCTTCGTATAAGGGAGGTAATCATTATGGCAGACTTCATATATCCTATAGTAGTTACAGTACTGCTCCTGTTCGGAGTGATAATGACGGTGCTCTATATCACCGCTTCAAATTCCAACAACAAGAACATCAGAAGGATCCGGGCCCTTGAGCAGATGATCCGTGATCTTAAGAGCGGAAATGTTCCGGCGTCGGCCCCTGCTCCTGCACCCGCGCAGCCTGTGGCCCAGGCTCCCGCAGTACCCGAACCTGCTCCCGCACCGGAGGCTGCCGCCTTCGTACCTGCTCAGGAGGCAGGCACTGCCTATAGGCCTGCGGAATATACATATATCCCCGACGGACCTGTATCAGTTCCTGCAGCTTCAGTGGCACCTGCCGCAGTCCAGCCTTCTGCTCCTGCTCCTAAGAAGCAGCGCCTGGGCGCCGTGGGAGTTTCCTTCTCCGTAGGTATCCTTCTCATGGTCATCGCTGCAGCCGTATTCATCTCTGCCACATGGCAGACCATGGCTGCCGGAGCCAAGTGCGTCATCCTTGCGGCAGTGGTCGCAGTAGTCTACGGATTCAGCGCCTTCTGCTCCAAAAAGCTCAAGCTGGAAAAGACATCCTCTGTCCTCTACATGCTGGGAAGCCTTATAACTCCCCTTGCCATCGTGGTAGGTTTTATGGCCTTCGGTTCCACCGAGACTGTCATCATGCTGGGATGCTGTGCTCTTTCCCTGGGTATAACAGGATTCCTGGGCTATAAGATCTTCGGATCAAAGCTTCAGGTTGCCATCAGCTACATCGGCTTCGTCTGGCTCGATATCTTCATCTGCATGGAGAGCGTAGGCAATTACACCGGCTTTGTCGTAGGTATCTGCTCTGCAGCCCTTATATCCGGACTTGTTAACTTCATCAGGCCCAACCTCAGGTTCTTCGGCACCTTCGCCGAAGTCACAGCCTATTGCGCCACCCTGGGATTTTTCATGTCCGCAGCTATCCATCCCCATCAGATGGTCTGGTCCCTTGTATCACAGATCTTCTTCTTCGTATCGCTGCTGCTCCTTACAAGGAAGAGACCTGTCCTCAGATATATCTCCGCGGCAGCTCCCCTCTTTACCCTCTGCATCATCTGTTTTGACGGCTATGTAACAGACAGGACCGCCATAGGTATCATCTGCCTTGTAAGCATGATCGGACTCTTTGTCCTTTACAGGATCATCAAGCATGAGAATCCCGCCAGCAACGCCCTCATAGGACTGGGTATATCCATTCTTATGCTCTGTATGGCTAGAGCTCCCATATATAACGGTTCCTCTTTCATCCGTGATACCAGGGACTTCCTTTACTATCTGTCCCTGTTTGTCTGTGTGGCAGCTCCCGCAGCTGTTATCATCATGACCAGGTTCAAGACCGAAAGGACCATTTACTGGTATTTCCTCTTCGGATCTCTCATCATCCTCTTCGAGGGACTCCTGACAGGTGTGGCACCGCTTTATATCATGGCAGGCATCGCTGCAGCCGCAGTCTTCGTATCCCTTAAGACAGGTCATTTCAATCTGCCCATCGCAGCATGCGCCGCAGCATTGGTGGAGTATATCGTGGTATCCACGAGGATGACGGACGGTATGGGCCAGCCCATGCTCATCCTGGCCATGATCTATCTGGCAATATATGCCGGCATCGTATTCATAAAGAAGTTCATGTCCGTGGACAAGAAGGTCTGGACCGCTTCAAGATACAGTGTCTTCGTGCATCTCGTGTGCACCCAGTTCGGTCTTCTGTTCAACTATTATTCAGATGACGGAAGATATCTTGTCTTTATCATCGCCATGGACATCATCTTTACTGTCATTACCATGTTCGACACTGACAACTACTTCGCATGGATCCCCGCCTTGTCATTCTTACTGGCGGTCACGGACCAGCTGGTCAAGCTCGGCATGGACAATATGCTCATAGGTCTTATCTTCATCATCCTGTATGTCACCATCGGACGATTCCTTATCTGTGAGCGCATCGTAAAGAAGGACCGCGTGGATTTCCTCACCTTTGTGGCAGGACTTGCATGTTTCCTTCCCGTGGGCGACCACTTCTTTAAGGCAACTTTCCTTATGACCCTCTACACCCTCACCTTCATCGGCCGTTTCGCAGACGGCACCGTGGAGGAGAAGATCAGGTCAAAGCTCCGCACCATCCTCTCTGTAGCCACAGGCATGCTGGCATTCAGCTTCGCCATCGTGGATGTTGATTATACCGATGTAATGGATACAGAGATAAGGCTTCTTTTCATCCTGGCAGCAGGAGCCGTTATCCACTTCCTCATCAAGCCCGGCAAGGGATCAAAGTGGATCTGGTTCTCGGCAGTTACCTTCTGTCTTGAGATCGAGGCATGCAAAGCCCTTATGGATGCAAATCTTCCGGCCCTTACCCTGGTATCCGTCTTTGCCATCGCCATCTTCATCTACTCCTTCGTAGTGAAGAAGAGGAGCTGGTTCATCCTTTCCATCGTTATGATCGCACAGTTCGGACTTCTGTTCGCAGCGGTATTCTGGGAGAGCAGGCTCTGGTGGGTATATCTTCTCATCCTGGGCGTCATCGTCATCACCACTGCCTCCGTCAACGAGTACAGGAGACGTCAGGCAGTCCTCAGGGGCGAGGAAAAGGGAAAGCTCTTCGCCGACTGGACCTGGTAAGTTTTCGAAAAACACAAAAATATAAAGACACGAAAAAAGGCTGTCCACCTGGACAGCCTTTTGGATACTTAAGCGATCTTCTTTCGATCAAGCTCTCTTTACGAGACCGGAACGAAGGCAGCGTGTGCAAACATGCATTGTCTTAGGGGTGCCGTCAACGATAACCTTAACGCTGTGAACGTTAGGCTTCTGCGTAGTCAGCGCACGACGTGAAATCTGCGAACGCGTGATGCTTATCTTTCTGCCAAAAAATGTATCCTTCTGACAAACTTCACACTTGGCCATTGGAAACACCTCCTATATTTCTTTAAAACGCAAGAAAGATGATATCACATGTGTTTCTATCTTGCAACAGTTTTATTGTGAAAAATAACGTCTTACGCAGATGATCCTCTCACACAGCTCGCTGTCGGCGTCAAAAGACGTAAGTCTGATGGTGGTACCGGAGCCTGAGACCATGAGAAGAGTGCCTGTATCAGTGCATATTGCCATCTCGTAGATCTGGGTATTGGAATCCATGTAGGGGCTCCTGAGGAACAGGATATCACCGGGGATGATGGAATCGATCATGAGATCGCCTGTGACCACGTCGTACTGAAGCTCCACCTCTTCACCCATATCCATCTGCTCCTGGGCCGTTCTGGGCATCTCAACGCCGTTTACGGAGGAACAGACATATACCAGGCCCTCTATGGACATTCCGTTCATGGTGATACCCCTGGGAAGATATGAGGAATTTACAAAGCTCAATGCGGAGGATACGAAATATCTGGTGGATACCTCTTCTATCTCCTCCCTGGGACCGATCTCGATGACACCGGAGGATCCGATCCATCCCATATCACCTCCGGGAAGGGCCACCTGGTAAACACCGTCCCTCTTTACGTCTGCATAGAGCACGGTATTCATGGCCACCCTGGTGATCAGGGTACCCTGGCTGGCGTGGGTCATTATATTCTTGGATGTGTCCGAGACGATGAGCTTATATTCGTGAAGGTCAGGCTCCACGGAAGCCGTATCGGATGTAAGGGATGAGCTCTTCACATATCCTGAGATCCCGTCCATGGTGGTGATAAGGGTATAGTCCCCCTCCTCGCCCTCATATCTGACAGGCTCGTTAAAGAGCACCTGGGTTACGTACTCTGAGGCGGGATCCGGTTCGGACATAACGCTTACCGCCATATCCTTCACCACCCTGTAGCTGTCATCATAGTCATAGGTAACGTCTTTTTCCACGAAAAGCTCGATATTCGTTCCCTTGAAGAAACCGGGAAGGATCCTGGGAAGGGCATAGAATACAGCCACGATCATGACCACCGTTACGGCCAGGGCAGTAAGTCCCCTGAAGATGGTCTTCTTTTTCCTGTTGCCCGCAGCGATATCCTTGACGCCAAGGCCCCACTTTTCGCGGAGGTCCTCAGGCTCACCGAAGTCTTTGGAATAGTCATTCTGGTCATCGAGGAACCTGGCGGCATCACCTATATTCCTGACGCCCCTGTCCTTGAGCTCGAACTCCGGCATTATGTCGTCTTTTTTCCCGAAAAGACTCTTTTTTGCTCTTGTCTCTTTATTACCCGACTTCTTCATCCGTCAGTATGGTGCAGACCGCAGCGGCGATGCCATTATCGTGTGTAAGGCTGATTGCCGTGCTCACTGCGCCGATCTCCCTTGCTCTCTTTTCCGCCTCTCCCAGGAAGATTATCTGAGGGGCGCCCAGGTCATCCTTGATGACCTCGATATCAGTAAATCCTATCCCTTTAGTGCATATGCCTGTTCCCAGAGCCTTTGCAGCAGCCTCCTTGGCAGCAAAGCATGCAGCATAGCTCTCGGCTCTTCTCTTGATGGAAGAGGAGCTCTTTTCGATCCTTTCGATCTCACCTTTGGTGAAACATCTTGTCATGAAGGAGCTGTCTTCTTTTTCCAGATGCCTGAGGATGCGGTCAGTCCCGACAATGTCTATGCCGTTCCTGATCCTCATATCCTGCCCGCCTTCGACAGTTTTCCTGCGATCCTGGAGTCAGACTCGGCCACCAGGGTCTCTAAGGCTTCCGTGGATACCATAAGGGTAGGCTTGGAAGCTGCGCTCCTTATCTCAAGTATCTTGTTGATATGGGATGCTGTCTTTCTGTTATTGGTGATGGCAGCCGAATAATCGTCTATTACCAGGAAATCACATTCGTTCACTGATCCGTCCTCTGCCAGGTCCCGGTCCTCGAACCACTCAGCCTTGGAAAAATAAGCGCTTCTGCCCTCTATAATGGCATACTTGGTAAGGACCACGGAAAGATATGTCTTTCCCGTCTGGGAAGGGGATGAATAGACCATAAGGAAAGGTCCTTCATATCCGTCCTCGAATATCTTCTTGATCTTGTTGAATACGGACTTCCTGTCTATCCCGTTTATATATCCGAAATCAAAGGACTTAAGGGTATATGAGGAAAAATCAGCCATTCCGGAGGAGGCATAGCACTCTGCCAGCTCATCCTTCATGCAGTTTCCGCATACGGCCTTATTACCGCTCTTCGTGGTGACAAATCCCGTATCGTGGCACTTGGGGCAGAGTTCCTTCACCTCGTCAAAGGAAGGGTCTATACCCTTGTCGGAGATATATCTTTCGCGCTCTTTAAGAAGTTCCTCCTCCCTCTTTGCCAGAGGTGCGGCGGAATCCTTATCGCCTTCCATGGCGGCCATCAGTTTCTGCTTCCTGATATCCACCAGTCCTTCGTCTATCTTCTCAAGGGCAGGGTGGGATCTGTAGATCATGGAGATCCTGTCTTCTCTTCTGATCTCCTTGACCACCCGGTCACTCTGTATCCTGTCTGCTATCAATGATCTAATCGTCTTCATCGCTGTTACCAAACATATCCAGGATCTCGTCACGATCCTCAGTTTCTTCCTTCCTGGGGGCCTTAACGGGCTCTTCCTTCACAGGCACGGCTATGCCCGCTTCACTTCCCGTCTTCCAGGTATTGTCCTTACCGCGCTTACCGCGGCTCTTCTTCTGGTTCTCGTTCTTTCTCTCGTTCTCGTAGACCATGGCCTTATCCAGGTCGCTTATATCTGCGGCATACCACTCCTTCAGCTTGTCATCCACATGCTTGGTGGTGATATTTCCGCGGAATTCGTTGACCTTGAAGGCATACTCCACAAGATCTTTAGTGCTGCCGTAATCGTTGACCCAGTGGCTGATCCTCTCGATGTCCATTTCGTGCAGCCTGCGTCTCATCAGCCTGCCCATGAGGGAGATCATATCCTCCACGTCCTTCCTTCTGGAAAGGTAGCGGCTGAGGGTATCAGGGTCATTATAGCCCTTATCAGACCATTCCTGGGCCAGGGCATACATCTTGTTGACGGTGAGGTGGATCCTCTTATCCCTTCCCTCCTCGAAAAGGCTGTATACCACAGAGGAATCGAACTTGTAATCGTAGAGGCACTTGTCCACCAGGCGGTAGAAGAGATAGGGCATATTCCCCTGATAGAAAGTCTTGTTGATACTGCCGGCCAGTACGTTCCTGGCCTTCTCGTCCGCATTGAGGGATGTGTCCCCGGTACCGTTCTCCCGGGAGGACTTTATATATGAATCGACTTCACGCTTCTTAAGGTCCTCGAAAAGGAAGGTCCCGTCATCCTTACGGATAATGACGGAAGCGGAGACGAGCTCGCCTAAGGCCTTCCCTATATCAGATCCCGGGATAAGGCCGTAGTTCTTTGCATCCTTTTCGGTAAATGAAGTCCTGCCGTTCATAAGGAGCCAGAGGTACAGAGCCACGGCATCCTTAGAAAGATCCTGCATATACTGGACTATGAACAGGTCCGGCACAGAAGTATCGGACAGTAGTAACTCATGAGTTTCTGATCCGGTCTTCATATGTGATTCTCCAATACGATAGGTAACTTCAATTACTCCTCAGACTCTCCGCCGGATTCTCCACCATCTGTAGGCTGGGGCTCGGGTTCGGGTTCGGGCTCGGGCTCGGGCTGAGTGGGCTCGGGTGTGGGTTCCGTAGGCTCCGGTGTAGGATCAGGTGTATCCTCGTCATCATCGTCGTCATCATCATCATCGTCATCGTCATCGTCTTCATCGACTACATCGGAGAGCTCTCCTGATTCTCCGTCAAGGGATGCGATGGAACCGTCGGAATTGAGTACGCCAACCTCGATGATGGCGGAAACAGTTGCATAGTGTGATGTGGGAAGTGCCACTCTGTCGATCTCATTTCCGTCTGCGTCATACCATACCTGGTATCCTACAGCTGTAACTCCGTTGTGGGGAGCTCTTGTCTGGACCTGCTCACCGACCTCCATGCTCTCGTTGGGAACATACTGAACGCCTGCGGAGCTGGTGGAAGTGGTCTCACCGATGAAATCGATATACTGTCCGTCGGGGAGCATATGGCCGTAGAAATTAATGGTTATAACGCTGTTGTCGGGATTCCAGTAAGCCGTGATGATGATGGGATAGCCGGAATCGTTTGTAAATGCGAAATCCTGGTCGGGCCAGTCAACAGCTGCGTCAGTACCTGCAACAGCATATGAGGAAGGCCACATGTGCTCATGTCTCTCATCGATCTGAAGGTTAGCCTTTACAGCAGCCTGATAGAGCATGGAACTTACCTGGCAGACACCGCCGCCAAGACCCTGCTCAAGGGCACCGTTAGCGATAACACCTGCTTCGAGATAACCGGCTGCAGATGTCCTCTGTCCGATATATCCGTTGAAGGAGAAGGACTCGCCGGGATCGAGTACCAGCTGATCGAGCTTCTCACAGGTGATGGAGATATTGTGGTTCCTGTTGGAGCTTGCAGATGTCGTGGAGGATGCGGAAGAGATAAGACCAAAGTCGTTCTCGATATCCTCACTGGTTACTGAAGGCTCCTCTACCTCGGCATTTACTGTTACTGTGCCGGAATATGTTCCTGCGTCGATAAGAGCCTTTACATCGGAGATAGCCGTATCGATATCTACGACATAGCCACGGCTGGACTCTGTGTGAAGGAATATAAGGTTCTCTTCGTCAAAACCCGTGATCTCAGCATCCACTGCCTCAGAACTCATATCGTCGAGAAGATCGTGGATAACGGGATCCACACCTGTGGAATCGGGTGTGAACTCAACAGTGAAATCCTTGGGAGCTGTCTTAAGGGCCTCTCTTGCATTGAAGATACTGATAAGAGCCTCTGCGTCCTCATTTCCTGTAAGCTTCAGATAATTGAAAGCCTCGTCGGAAACTGCATCGAGGTTGTCGCTGAAGGTAAGGCCTGAAAGATCAAGGGGATATTCATCACCGTCAAGTGAAAGGGTGATATCGTAATCGAAGGGCTGCTCGGGCTCTGCTGCTCTTGCAGCCTCCTTACCGGCATCCTTTGTCATTCCGCCTACGTCAACGCCGTCGATGGAGACGCCCTGAAGATATGTATCAGTCTGAAGGCTGGCCCTAAGCTCATCAGCAGTCATGGTCACGACTGTTCCGTCTGCATAGGTGAGATCATATTTCTTGTCGAAGTAGCCCTTCTTGTAAAGGACTCCTGCTGCGGCACCGCCTACGACCGCAACGGCAGCGATCACGGCGATGAGTGCCTTGGGGGCTCCCTTTTTCTTGGAAACGGGCTTCGTCTTTGACTTGGAGCTCTTGGAGTTCTTACTGTCTGATGAAGGTCTGTCGACTCTCTTAGGTCTCTCTGTTATCTCTGACGCGGAGGACTTTACTGCCTCCTCCTTAGCTTCTTCCGGTTTGTAAGCCGACCTTACGCCGGGTCTTACAGACGGAAGATTGTTCCTGTCTGAACCGTTTCCGTTTTTCTTCATGATCTGTGCCCCTTATATGCGATATCAGCGCGTAGTACGCGACTGTATAATTTGCTATTAAGAATATAATAGAGCTTGAATGAACTTTCAAGCAAAAAATATACAAGTTTTTTTAGAATTTTTGTAAGTATTGTTTAAAATGGTATAATACTTTATCCTTATGGGGATGAAGTAAAAGGGAAGAGTAAATGAATAAGAGCTATCTTACAATTCCGCACGTATTTAAGATCCTGTTTATCATCGGTCTGATACTTGTGGTCCACCTTGCTTATGTGACGAGTTTCTTCACTGTATTCGGATCCGAACTTACGGACCCCGACTCCAGTGTTAACAACTTCGACGCTTATCTTGCACTTTCCCCCGTCATCACCATCTCCACCATCCTTCTGGCAGACCTTCTGCAGATGTCCAGATTCTTCAGGAAGAAGAACCTCGACGTTATTTCCCAGACCCTTTACTTCGGATGTATCCAGACCCTCATCACCATTTCCGCGAAAGACCTTATGAACCAGCGAGCCTTCTCCAGGCGAGTTCTCATCATAAGCTTTATCGTGATGATCTTGTATGTATTCATCTGGGAGATGATATGTAACTTCGTAAGCCACAGGATGTACGAGAACGGCGAGCTGGTCATCATCGGCTCCAACAAGGCCACCATGGATGCAGTTATCGACAAGATCAATCCTTCCGTAAGGGGCCTTGACCTCAACCTTACAAAATCCATCAGATATTCCGACAGATCAGCCGTAAGATCGGCCATCAGGAGCAATGCGGAGATCTTCCTCTGCCCTGACGTGCCCGAGGACGTAAAGTCGGATATCATCCTTTCCTGCGCAAAGAACAAGACCGTCGTCTATGTCGTGCCCCAGTTCTACGAGATCAGCCTTTACAGGTCCAGGACCATCAACCTCAACGATCTCATGGTAATGCTGGTGGACAGGATGGGTCTTACCTTCGAGCAGAGGATCGTAAAGCGTACCATAGATATCTTTATATCCCTTCTGGCCATCATCCTCTCCGCTCCGGTCATCCTCATCTGTGCCATCATAATAAAGCTCAGTGACGGCGGCCCGGTGTTCTACAGGCAGGAGAGGCTTACCATAGACAACAGGCCCTACAGGATCTATAAGCTCCGCACCATGAGGCAGGATGCCGAAGTGGGAACGGGAGCTGTCATCTCCGGAAAAGACGACCCCAGGGTCACACCTTTCGGAAAGTTCTTAAGAAGGTCCAAACTGGATGAGTTCCCCCAGTTCTATAATGTCCTCAAGGGTGACATGAGCGTTGTAGGCCCAAGGTCCGAGAGACCCGAGTTCGTTGCAAACTTCGAAAAGGAGATCCCCGGATACTCCCAGAGATTTGCCGTTAAGGCAGGTATCACAGGCCTTGCACAGGTAGCAGGAAACTACGACACCACACCCCAGGACAAGCTCCGCTATGACCTTCTCTACATCAAGAACTACTCTGTCCTTCAGGACATCAAGATAATGTTCCTCACCGTGAGGGCCATCTTCACACCCAATCTCTATAACAGGACCTTCGAGGATAATAAATCTGCTTTCCGTTCATCGGATTCCAAGGCTTCACAGGAACAGAAAAATGTCTGATACCGGTTATTCCGTACTTATCTCAGTCTACCGCGGGACAGATCCCGTATATCTTGAAAAGAGCCTTGAGAGCATCTTCAGCCAGACAGTCCCCTCCGACGACATAGTAGTGGTCACGGACGGTCCCGTTTCAGAAGAAGTGGAAAAAGTCCTTTCAGGATACGAAAACAGCATAAACCTCGTCCGCCTCCCCGAGAACAGAGGCCTGGGAGATGCCCTGAACGAGGGTCTCAAGCACTGCAGATACGAACTCGTTGCCAGGATGGACGACGATGATATATCCCTTCCCGACAGGATGGAAAAACAGCTTCAGGCTTTTGAGAAAGACCCCGCC
>CACXGG010000217.1 GCA_902767145.1 Oscillospiraceae bacterium
AGTACCCAGGGCTACGATGCCATCACATCACTTCTTGATTCCTTTGTACCCGTAGGAAGGGATATCGTGCCCTTTGTTGCGCTGTACATAGTTCTTATAGTCTATTGCTACATAACGAAAACAGACGATCCTAAGAGAAACGTTTTCTTCTGTTTCTTTATCTGGGGATCTTTCATGGCTTTCGTAGGAGCATCCACATACTGGATCATCCTGATGATCCCCTTCCTTGTTATCAACATCCTGGTAAACGACAGGTTCTTCGGAGTAAATGTGCTTCTGGATACTATCGGAGGAGCAGCCTACTTTGTATCTATCGTTGCCAACGGAACAAATATCTTCAAGGACAAGTATCTTCTGGACAGGCTCCTTCTTCCTTACATAGTCAATATCCCTGATCCGGACGGAAGAAGGTTCGTCCATCTGGCGGGCATGGCATCATCTTATAACCTTTTCGCCTTTGCCCCTTTCTTTACCACGGTCTTTGTAACATGCATTGTACTGATCCTTATCCTGTCCTGTCCTTTCCTTAAGACTAAGGCGGAGATGAGAACTCCCGAGAGATGGATCGTCATCTCAAGGCCTGTGATCTTCTATGCAGCTGTGGCAGTTACCCTGACCGCATACCTGACCGCATCTAATCCTATCATCTATTCCAATATCGAATCGCCTTTTGTATCAAGTGATATAAACCTTATCGCAGTAGACGGGAATGTGGTCACCCAGCCCCTGTCCTTTGACAGCGAGGTTGAGCTTGAAAAGCTGGAGCTCATGTTCTCCAATAACGACCAGACAAGACATAACATGGCCCATCTTGATATTGAGCTTTACGATGTGACAACAGGGGAAGTCATCTTCAGTGATTCCGTAGGATGCGGTGCTGTGGATAACGACCAGGTCATCACTATCCTTCTTAACGGAACAAAGGTCGATCCCAATGACGAATATGAGATCAGACTTATGGGAACTCCCGGAAATGAGGTATACCAGGACAAGGATGAGCTGACACCTTACTTTATCGAAGGTACTGACAGCGAAGTAGGTTCCAGCTGCCTTAACGGTGAAGATCTGGGAAGGACATTATACTTCTCCATCAGATGATCATATTGCTGTATTAATCGTCCCTTCTGTCTGTTAAAATTCCCTTATAAAATGAAGGGAGATACAGCCCATGATCTACTATGTTGATTCCAATGTAAAAGTAACAGGTGACGGCAGCGCCCAGAATCCATTTAAGACCATAAACGAGGCAGCTGCAGCTGCCCTTCCCGGAGATACCGTGGAGGTTGCTCCCGGCATATACAGGGAAAATGTCGTGCCACAGAATGCGGGTTCGGAGGATAAGCGTATCACATATATATCAAGAGAACCCCGGAAGGCAGTCATAACAGCTGCCGAGGTCCTCACCGGCTGGGAGAGAAAGGAAGGGGATGTGTGGACCGCTAAGGTGGATAATTCCATTTTCGGAGACTATAACCCCTATACCACCATGGTCTGTGGAGACTGGTATTTTGCACCTACGGTAAGACATACAGGTTCTGTTTTTCTTAACGACAGGATGATGTATGAGACCGTCACCTATGAGGAATGCCTGGAAGGTGCAGTGGATCCCCATTCCTGGGACCCGGAAGGATCGACATATAAATGGTTCTCAGAGCAGAAGGATGGATATACAGTTTTCTATGCCAATTTCAAGGGGCTTGACCCCAACGGTGAGAAGGTGGAGATCTCTGCCAGGAGAAACTGCTTTATGCCGGACAGAAATGGAGTTGGATATATAACGGTCAGTGGTTTTGTGATCGAGAAGGCGGCTCCCACCTGGGCTCCTCCCGCTGCTTATCAGGATGGTATGATCGGACCTCACTGGAGCCGCGGATGGATCATCGAGGACTGCGAAGTTTACGGAAGCAGATGCTGTGGTATCTCACTTGGTAAATATCTTGACCCCGAGAACGAGATGTATTTCTATCATAAGCATCTTAAGTCCCCTACACAGATGGAGAGGGATGCAGTCTGCAGGGGTCAGTACCACGGGTGGCTCAAGGAAAATGTGGGAAGCCACATCATCAGAAGATGCGAGATACATCACTGCGAGCAGACCGGTATCGTAGGAAGGATGGGCGGAGTATTCTCGACCATCGAAGACTGTCATATCCATCAT
>CACXGG010000218.1 GCA_902767145.1 Oscillospiraceae bacterium
CACGGATTACCCCAATTCTTGCCCCACTTGGGCAAGCGGATGAGCAAAACCTGCATGGATTACCCCGAATGTTGCCCCGCTGGGGCAAGCGGATGAGCAAAACCTGCACGGATTACCCCAAATGTTGCCCCGCTTGGGCAAGCTGATGAGCAAAACCTACTCGAATTACCCCAATTCTTGCCCCATTTGGGTAAGCGAATGAGCAAAACCATTCAAGGAGTGTCGATTTTCGACACGGTTTGTAACGGATTGTTACGGATTGTCGTCCAAATCCCTCTTGAAACTTGTCATCATATGTGTAGAAAGGAGGTGATCTTATGATTCCTTACAAATATCACGCAGCTAAATTATCATGGCTGAAGAACGAACTTAACAAGATCCCCAAGATACGTGTTGGGAAAGACCAGGTCTATATCTATGACGACTCCGGCAAGAAACACCGATACAGGAGCAGCTCGCAAAATGCTATGAAGATCATGCCTCTGATCCGAAGGCGTAAAGAACTTGAGAATGAGTATAATGAATTGCTCTTTCAGTGGGAGCGGACTTACAGGATGCCGCCGCCTGAGATCGGGATGCCCATTCCCTGTGATACCAAGCTCGACTATGGATTCTTTGAAAAGGCCAAGGCAGGGATGAATACATACCCTATGACGAGCTATACCGAATATAACGGGATCAGGTTCCGGTCCAAGAATGAAGAGATCGCGGCATATGTACTGGATGTTCTGGGACTCCCTTATAAGTATGAGACGGCTGTGGTCACAAAGCAGAATGAGGTCGTATGTCCGGATTTCCTGGTGGGAGTCAGGGAGATCAACAGATGCTTCTACTATGAAGTATGCGGGAAGACCGAGGACGGGCAGTATCTGGACAGGAAGCTCAGTGACAAGAAGAAGCTGATCATGGACGGATACAGGATGGGAAGGGATGTACATTTCATATATGCTCCGGATTCCCATTCCTTTGACATAGATCAGATGAAGCATCAGATACTCAGCGCCATTGAAGGTTTGATCCCCGGGCAATAAAAAAGAGGACTGCGTGCAGTCCTCTTTTATGTCTTAGTCTGTTGATCTGGATCAGGGTACATCCTGGATGGCGTCAAGGCCGGCCTGGACGAAGGAGTAGTCATACTCGCTCTCCATCTCTGACAGGAAGGCCTGGTAGTTTCTCATCCTGATGAAGCTGTTGACCCTGTCATACCACTCGGGATTCTCGGAGATGGAAACCATGTAAACGATATAGTAGCCGTCGCCGGTCTCGAGGAATGCCTTATCTCCTGAAGACCTGTCGTCTGAGAATATCCACTCGTCTACGATACCGTCGTACTTGCCGGGATATGTATCACTGCTGTGGATGACTTCCATGGATCCCTGGAGGATAAAGTCTGTATAGGTGTTCTCGGTCTCCTGCATATCGCTCTCGCTCTCGATGCCGTCGTAGACTTCCTGGGCCAGCATCTGTGCCTCAGAGATGGTAAGTCCCTGTACATCGCCTTCCTCACCGGCACCGGGGGTGTAAGTGATGTGGACCATCCTTACATCTCTCAAAGGTACTGACTGTCTCTGTCTTGAGACGAAGCAGATGATGATGGGGAATCCGTCGCTGTCAGTGAAGACCTGGGCATCGCCGGAGACTCTTGCATCGTCGAAGAGCCAGTCGCGGAAATCGTTATGGGTAAAGTCGGAATATCTGGCGTCGCTTATGAGGGTGGAATCCTCCTCTGCCAGCCTTTCTGCAGCCTCGCCTGAGAAGTACTCAGCAGCGCAGGACTCAAAAAGGGAAGCATCGTGACCCATGGCCTCGATGATCTCATTTGCGTGGAGGTTGGCTGTCTCTATGAAGGCCTCGTCTCTCTGCTCGTATCTGATGCGGAGGAGCTTATAGTCTACTGTATCGTAAGCATTGGGATTGTCCTGATATGCTTCTTCAGCCTGTTCCTCGGAAGCCTGGAGCTCAACGAGCTTTGCTCCGGAGGAATAATCCTCTGTGAAATATTTCTTTGCAAGGGTGTTGAGGATGCACTGCTCATCGACCTGGTTTCCGAAGACACCTCTGATATATGTATCCAGTGGAACACCAAGCTCATCAGCCTTACCCTGGAGCCAGTCGATATAAGCTCTTGCCAGCTCATAGTGCTTGCTCTCGATGGAGTAGCCGTTAGCGGTTGCATCGTCGTACAGGATCTGGATGGTCTGCATCTCCTGTGCGGTCATATCAAGGAAGTAATCCCTTGTGGTGGCATATCTCTCGTCGGCTGACTCACTTGCCAGCATATCGGGAGTATCTGATGCGAAGATATCCACGCCGTTATCGATGAGGATGTAGTGGTACATGAAGCTGAACTCTGCGCTGTCCACATAATCACCGTTGATGATCAGGGGACTCTGGAGTTTTTCCTTGATGCCTGCTCCGTAGAACAGGGAAACGCCTACGCCGATGAGCACGATGACTACAGCTGCGATAAGGAATCCGAGGCCCTTGCTCTTCTTTCCATCCTTGCCTCCGGGTACGAAGACTGCCTCCTTGTCAGAGGACATTTCCAGCTTGATGGGCTCGACTTCATTGGGAGTGAACTTTTCCTCCTGCTCTGTCTCCGCATCCTTAAGGGCGGGGGCAGACTCGTCGGAAGCCTCTTCTCCTGTCAGGAGTTCCGGATCGATCTTTGAGATCTCGGAAAGATTCTGGGGAGCAGCTTCTGTCTCCTCTTCAGGGAGGGGGATCTCTTCGATCTCACCCGTGACCTGGGACTCTTCGATCAGGATATTAGACTCTTCGATCTCGGGAGTGACCTCCGGTGATCTTACTTTATTCTTGTCGTCTTTTTTCACAATGATTCCTCCTTGCCGGGGACTACCAGCGTTATAGCCTCATGTATGCATCTGACCCTGGCGGGAAGATGAGGACCCTCCTCGCCATCTATGTCGAGCACGACGGGTACATCCCCGTCTGAGTGCAGTTCAAGCTCTTTTGTCTGAAGATAGAGGACGTTGCTGCTGTTTATATGGTCGCCTATCATCAGTTTTCCGAGAAGAGGAACGATCTCCCCGGGCTCCATCTTCTTTACCACCAGTACGTCCAGAAGACCGTCTGTCAGATCTGCCATGGTCATGAGCTTGCGGAAACCTCCGACGCTCTTGGAGTTGCTGATGAGGAACATGATGGCATCCTCCTCATAGACTTCATCTCCTGCTATGATCTTCAGGCTCACCGTCTGGTTCATGGCGGGAAGATCCTTCATGGCTGATATCCAGTATGCAGCGGGACCGAAGGCTGTCTTAAGATCCGAAGGGACCTTGTAGGCCACATCTGTCATCAGCCCTCCGGCAAGGACGTTCAGGAAATATTTCCCGTTGACCTTTCCGCAGTCGACCTTTACCAGGTCGGGGGAGATGAGCATCCTCGCAAAATCCGAAGGCCTGGAGGGCAGATCGTTTATGGTGGCGAAGTCGTTTACAGTTCCTGATGTGTAGATGGCAAGCGGTATGTCCACTTTGCCCTCCATCAGTCCGGTAACTACCTCGTTTACCGTTCCGTCACCGCCTACGGCGATCAGATAATCATACTCCGAAGGGTCTGTCGAAGCGGCGAACTTCACCGCGTCGAAACGCTTGGTGGTATAGTAGATATCTGCTCTTTCAAGGGCGGAGAAGGACACAAGATATGCCAGCATATCTTCTATGTTCACCCTGGCTGTCTCCCTTCCCGAGGAAGGATTCATTATGATCTTCAGTCTAAGTGCCATATGTACTCTCCGCACATGATTTCACAATATACTCTATCATAAAAAAACTGTCCGATTATTACGACAGTGCTACAATTTCAATATTATGTCATTAATTATAATAATGTATGATATTATTTACTGTGGGTGAAATTTATGGCAAAAGCAAAGGATGTTCTTCGTAAGACTATATCTCATCCCAAGACGATAGGATTTGCCCTGTCGTTTGTTTTTGTCAGCCTTATATTCGCCATCTTAAATGTCTATCCCTTCGGCACCAAGACCATGCTCACGGTGGACCTTTACCACCAGTATATGCCTTTCATATACGAGCTCCGGGCCAGGATCCTGGAGGGAAGATCACTCTTTTATTCATGGAATACAGGTCTTGGTACAGAGTATTTTGCGGCTTATGCCAACTATGCGGCCAGCCCACTGAACATCCTCTGTGTACTTTTCCCTTATAAGACGCTTCCCGTTTTCGTGGCTTTCGTCACTGCCCTCAGAGCAGGCCTGGCCACAGTCTTTATGATGACCTTCCTGGAGGGATTCGATAACAGGAAAAGTGACGCAGTCGTCCTTCTTTGCGGTATGTCCTATGCCTTCTGCGGCTGGTTCCTCACTGACTTCTGGAATATCATGTGGTGCGACGCCTGGGTGCTCCTGCCGCTTATCTGTCTCGGACTTATAAAGCTCTTCAAGAAGAAGGATTTCAGGCTCTATGTCATATCCCTGGCAGTCTGCCTTCTGTCGAATTTCTATTCCGGTTATTTCATCTGCCTTTTCCTGGCATTCTTCTCCGTGGTGCTCTATCTTGCTGTCCACGAGAGGGAGGAGATAACCTTAAAGAGCTTTGCCGGCTGCGCAGTAAGATTTATCCTGGGAAGCCTGGTAGCAGCGCTCATCGCCTCCATCATGATCCTTCCCACATACCTTATCCTCCAGCATTCGTCTGCCACCGGAGATGAGTTCCCCAAGGACTACAACCTGACAGGAAACCTCTTTGATTTCCTGGGAAGGCTGATGCCCTCCGCCAACCCCAATATCAGGGACGGAATGGCCAACGTATCCTGCGGCACACTGGCTGCACTTTCCATCCCGCTGTTCTTCATGGCTCCTGAAAAGAGCACCATCACCAGAAGGCAGAAGTTCGGCTTCGGCTTTATGGTCCTTCTCATGTATTTCAGTTTCTCCAACAGGATCCTTAACTTCATCTGGCACGGTTTCCATTTCCCCAACCAGATCCCCTACAGACAGTCCTTCATCATGAGCTTCCTTCTGGTGACCATGGCCTACATGGTCCTCAGGAACATAAAGACATACCCGAAGAACAGGATAGCCGCCGTCTTTGCGGGCGCATTCATCTTCCTGGTACTCTTCGAAAAGATAGGCGAGGGCAAGGAGGGCTACCAGCAGATCGGCCTGGCACTCCTGTTCCTTCTGGTCCAGGGAGTTAGCCTTCGAAATTACATAAGGTCCGTAAACGGGGACAAGTCCTTCTACAGCTTTGTCCTGGCGGTAACGGTCATCGCAGAGATCTTTGTGTCATCTCTCATCACCATGGCAAGAGTAGCCGAAAACGAAGGCTTTACAGGATATGAGTACTACGCCAAGAACAGGGATATCATCCACAACTACGCAGTGGAGGCAGAGGGCACGGAGGGCCACAGCACCTTCGAGAGGACTGAGCTCTATCCCAACTTTATCTGCGATATCCAGTCTGTCTATGACGTCAAGGGACTTTCCATCTTCTCTTCCACTGCAAGGGAGAGCTTCATCAAGTATATAAGGAACCTGGGTTTCCACAATAACGGTATAAACGGACTGCGAAATCCGGGCCTCACCAGGGTTACCGCAGCCCTTCTTGGCGTGCGCAACCTGGCCACCATCGAGAGCACCAGGTCCGTGCCACTCCTTTACGACCTGTCGTATACGGAGGATGATGTAAAGATCTACACAAATCCCGATGCCCTTTCAGTTGGCTATATGGTCTCAGAGGACCTTCTTTCCTTTGATCCCAGTGATTCCGTAAGGGATGTATTCGCCAAGACTAATGATTTTGTGAGCTATCTCGGATCTCCCGTGGATGTCTATGCACCCGTTACTGTGGTAAATGTATCTTCTGATAATGCCAACTACAACGGCCCCTGCAGGAACGGTATCATGTATTCAACCATCGATACATCCAACAAGATAACCTTAACAGTGGATGTCATCGGAAAGACCATGGGAATGGATGTATATCTCTATGTGGATTCCTCCAAGGGAGGAACAGTTGCCATCAGTTCCGACAATGTGGACAGCTATTCCTTCGAGATCAGGAGCTACCAGATCATCTACCTCGGAAAGTATGAAGGTGTCCCTTATCACGTGACACTTACCTATAACAAAGCACCTTCCGGAGGCATCGAGGTATATGCCTACGAGCTTAAGGAGGAGGGATATCAGCAGATGCTGGAGACCCTTTCCGACGAGCAGCTCCAGGTCACTTCCTATGACGATACTTCCCTTACCGGAACCATCACCACGGAGGAGGGAGGACTTCTCTTCCTTACCATCCCCTATGCCGAGGGATTTACCCTGACGGTGGACGGAAAGGAAACGGAGATCACTCCCATCCACGACGCATTCTGCGGAGTGCTCCTGGATCCCGGAACACATGAGATAGCACTTAAATACAAGCCGGAAGGTTTTTCTGCCGCACTTTATATGACCATAGCAGGCCTTGCATCACTGGGAATGCTCATATTAATGCCCATGATGAAGCCCGAAAAGAAGGTCAGACCTGCTCCCGTACCGGAAGAGGCACCCAAAGATGAGTGATAAGAACAGATATACCCTTATAAGGAGAATATCTGTCGTATTTCTGATCACGATGCTCTTCTCCTATGTTTCGTTCTTTGTCGTGATGAGGACTAACGGTTCCACCACCATCCCGCCTGCCATTTCCATGAGGGATTCCAAGTTCGATGAGGGCTGGTTCGACGGCATAAGGAACACGGTGGATGACATACAGGGGATAAAGACTTCCCTTAAGGAAGGTGATTCCCTTGTCCGCCCCGAGGCCTGGAGGACCCTTCTGTCCGATCACTTCGATATATTCACGCTGCTCATCCTGCCTCTTGGAACAGAGGCCGGTTTTCAGGTGCTGAAGGCGGTGATGTTCATAAGGACCGGCCTTGCCGCTGCCGCCATGGCTCTCTTTCTGGAGAGGTCATCCAGGAACAGCAGGCTTTCCGTACTGCTGCTGTCGGTGATCTACGGCCTTTCCGGCCTTTGTGCCGTAAGTGCCCTCGATATAAGGATCATCAATTTCATGATCTTTTTGCCCGTGACCTGTCTTTTCATAAGGGAACTGGTGATGAAAGAAGGGAAGAGATATGTCCTTTTGGCAGCCTTTTCCTTCGCAGTACTTTTTTCCACGGGTATAACGGGACTTGTCACCGGACTTCCCATGGCACTGGTCTTCTCGCTGTTCCTTGCAGTCTCTTTAGGAGCATCGGCATATGATTCCCTGGTGGCGGTAATGAAGACTCTCCTGTCCGGGATCCTGGGCGGGCTCATGGCCCTGCTCCCCATCCTCTGCCAGATCGGCTGCGCAGGAAGGCTGACTGATATCAAGGCAGCCTTTAAGGATACGACGGCAAGGGGAGTCCTTTTTGATTTCCTGACGGACCTTACTGACGGAAAGCCCTTTGACGCCTCATCGGGACTTTCCTCACCCGCCTTCGGCTGCGGCATGATCGTGCTCCTTCTTCTTGTACTGTTCTTCGTAAACAACAAGATCCCCTTCGGGCTCCGTATCTTCACGGGCGCTGTCTTCCTGGTTTTCTATCTGGGCGGGGCAGTGTCCTCGGTGGATAAGACTCTGAGCATCTTCGAAAACGGCGGATCCTTCCTTCTGACAAGACATATCTGCCTTCTTTTCCTTTTCCTGGTGGTGGCCGATATGTCCCTGGAGAAGATAAAGGAACTGGGAAAAGAGACGGTCATCATCTCTATGTCGCTGATCCTGGGCATGATCATCATCTCCAACTCATCAGCAACTGATATATCCCCCGCATTTTTCTCCCTTTACTATTCCGCTGCGGCTGTCATCTTCTGGTGCGTCGTCATCCTGAAAGCCAGGGAAGGCAAGGGAAAGCTTCCGGCCAGGGCCATATATATCGGTCTTGCAGGCATCATCTTTAATTATCTTATGTGTCTGGGTCCCGCTTCCTTCTCCGGATCGGGCATCACCTTTGACGGATCCTTCGTCGGGGGAGAGGCCAGCTCCTTTAATGTAGTCCTTTCCGAGGGTGAGACATTTCCTCTTTTCGGTACCTCCGAGAGAGACCTTTATACCTTCGCCCCCGGCGACCTGAGCCAGGACCTGGAAGGCAAGTCCCTTCCTGAACTCATGAACCTCATAAACGAAAATGCATTCTATAAGATCCCTGCCAGGACCGTAAGCCTGGACAATGCGGAGGAGCCTGTACCCGGTCTCTATACGACCTCCGGGGATGCGGGTGATATCATCATCAGGGCCAACGGACTTACATCCGGGGGCAGGTATTATATCTCCACAGGCTTTGACGGAAGGCAGTACCTCACACAGTCCTATTCCGAGAGCGACTCCGTCTCCGTGGTGGACGGACCTTCCCTTGTGCAGATCGTCCCGGAGGAGGAGAGCGCCGACCTGAAGCTTTCCTTCAAGCAGGCATGTGACGGCCAGAGGGACTACAGTCTCTGGGAGGCACAGGATGGGCTTACATATATCGAAAAGTCCATGCACCGCACCGAAAACGGAATGATAGAGCTGGCCGACAACAGGGGAGACATCACCGTTATCACATCCATCCCCTTTAACAGGAACTACAGGGTCTATATGAACGGCGGTGACGGATACGGGGTCAAGATCTTTGATTTCGGAGGAAGGATAGCATTTACCACTCCCGCAGAGGGAAGGATCATCTTCGAGATAAAGGATCCCTCACTTGATATCATAGGCGGACTTATTGTATCGGTCATCTTTACATGTTCTGCTGTTTTCTCATATGTTTATATGTATAATAAGAAGAATATTTTTAAAGGAAGAGATATAAGTGCTTGACAGAAAGATAGAGGACGGTACGGTATTCGTCGTTTTTGACATGGAGTGGAATCAGCCTTTCACGGGAAAGGAATATGATTTTGAAGTGTCTGAACTGAGCGGCGAGATAATCGAGATAGGAGCCGTCAGATACGAATACCAGAACGGGACCATCAACAGGACGGGAGTATTCTCCTGCGATATCAAGCCCGTAAAATACAAAAAGCTCCACTTTCATGTAAAGAAGGTGACCCACAAGACCAACGAGGATCTGAAGAACGGCATAGACTTTAAGACTGCCTATGAGAAGTTTCAGAAGTTCTGCGGTCCCAATGCCATCCTGGCGGGATGGGGCAACTCGGATCCCGACATGCTCAAGATGAACCTTAAGTTCTTCGGGCTCGATGATGAGCTCCGGATGTTCTTCATAGATGTCCAGCCCGTCTTCTCCCATTTTGCAGGGGAGAGGGGCAAGCAGCGAAGCGTCGAGTTTGCCGTTGACCACTACGGTATCCCCAAGACGGACACATTCCATAATGCCACGGCTGATGCCTCCTATACGGGAGAGGTCCTCAAGAGGATCTTCGACTGCAGCAAGACATCTGAGGTCCTGAGCGTTCTTTCCTCATCTGCCATAGATCCCGACATAAAGAGGGAGTTCTCGGCAGTGGGCGCACCCTGCGAAAAGCCGGAGGAGGCCCTGGCCCTGCTCACACCTTCAGAGAGAGTCTGCCCCATATGCAAGGCTTCCATGTTCACGGAGATAAAGGAATTCCGTATAAGGAAATCGGTCTATGCACTCTATAACTGTGAGAAGCACGGGGATATCTTCGTGAGGATCAGGGTAAAGAAGAATAAGTCGGGGCATTACTATGCTTCTTCCATCGAAAGGATAGCCACTCAGAACGATTATTTCCTTGTGGCATCCAAGCGTGAGGAGTACTCTAAGTTCGGCTCAAAAGGTGAACCGAAAGTGGACAATATGGAAGAATTGTGAAGAAAAAATGACGAAAATCACCAAATAATCAAAATTCTTTATTGAAATTGCCATTTCCATCCTTTATAATGTGTGTAGTTTAATAGGTTTTAATGTGTCATGGGCACTATGATTTTGAAAAGGAAGGGTCTATTATGCGCAAGTTATTTGCCGGAAAAAAGACAGGACGTAAAAAGGGTGGAATGATCCTTATTACAGTCGTATTCATCCTGGCGGTAGCACTGATATTCATCATCTCAGCGCTGATGCTTACCACTGCAACCAGATCAAGGGTTTACGAGTCTGCGTTCAACAACCAGGCAAGGCTTACTGTTACATCTGTAGCAGAGGCTTTCTACCAGGCTTTACAGTCACAGGAGATCACGGACTCGACATTTGAGAGCCTTAAGAATAAGACTATCAATGTTACAGGCGATATGCCCGGTATGCAGGGCCAGCCTGATTCCTATACCACTGCATCTTTCTCTGAGAGCGGCGGAGGAATCAAGGTAACGTTCACCACCAGGATCGGTGACTCCATCGAGTGTATCGATATGGTCCTCGAGAAGGACGATGAGGGCGATCCGCCTTCCGGATTCTCAAGACAGATGGAGCTCGGTGATGGTGCTAACCTTGTACGTGCCAACGTAGGTGGTTCAGTAACTGGAGGACCTTACACAGGTGATACTACAGGTAATACCATCCTTTCCTATGGTGACCTTAACATCAACATCGGTAACCCCAACATCTACTCTGATGTCTTCAGCCTTGGTGTCCTTACAGGCCACGATACAAAGTTCTATGGAGATATCTACTTTGTAGGTCCCGATGCAGGACTTGGTGTTAATACACAGACAGTTACATTCGCTAATCCCGATTCAACTGCTTATTTCATCAACAACGATTCAGCATTCTACTGGTATAACGGAGATAACTTCGCAACCGGTACTAATACACCTGTCGATCCCAGCATGGCTAACGCTTCAGGTTCCACTGAGGCAAGATCCAGGACATATGTCGGCGGCGGTAGAGTCGTATTTGCAGATTGTGACATGGTAACAATGGGTACCAATGCCCTTGGTAACTATAATGGTGACCAGTGCGTAGCATATGGTGTAAGCGAAGAAGGTGACCTTCAGTTCGGTGGCGGAGACTTCGAGTACTATGGTAGCTCCTCCAACCTCCGTGGTGATGTTACTGCAGACCAGCAGAATATGATCGATGAGCTCTATGCCCAGTATGACAGCCTCTTTGATGCTGATGGAAATCCCATCAACCAGTCAGAGCCTGACTCCTGGGAGGAAGTAGACGAACGTTATGATCTGTCCGGTGAGCGTTCCGGTGCTACATCTCTTGCAGCTGCTGCAGGATGTAACCTTACAACCGGTTACGGTGAGTATCTTCTTGATCCCGGTGCATATACTGTATCAGGTACAATGGGACAGGCTGATGGCACCGGTGCTCCTATCATCGACATCGACCTTGCAGCAGGTGACTATTACATCTTCGTAAACGACAACCTTACCATCGAGGATGGTTTCTTCAGGATCGTTAACGGCGGTGCTCCCGGAGCTCATAAGTGTTATTTCATCATTGAGTATGATAAGTATCTGCAGATCGGTGACACTAACACAAAGCATCCCTGCGGAATCATCGATGACGCATGCTTCCCCGGTGTTTCCTCTTCTGATGACGGTTCAGGATATGTAATGTCCGAGATCGACCAGACTGTAACTCCTTACACATATGTATTTGGTCAGGGTGCAGATCCTTCAAGTAACCTTCATGAACCCCCGCAGTCCGGTGACTCCGTTGCTAACCAGGGCCAGCTCAGGCTCGGCGGTGCTACAGGCGGATCCAATGGTTATTTCCACCTCATCGCATATGTAGGTATGTATCCTTCTGCTGACGGTGCAGGAGATGCAGGTGCTTTCACCTTCTCTGTAGCTGATGGTGTAACATTCTACGGTCGTGTAAATGCAAGTACATTCGGTGGATATTCCGGTGGTGCTATCAATGTTCCTTATTGTCCCGCTCCCGGTTCAACACCTACACCTCCGTCACCTTTCACACCTCTCTACTCTGACTACACGCTCTATGACTTCCAGTACTATTCAATGGCAGTCTCCGATGGTGAGGGCGGCTGATAAGATCAGTTAACTGAAACGATAACAGCCCGGTCGATGACCGGGCTGTTTTTATGTGAATTTATATTAAGATCACTCAAGGATGAGAAGGGGCTGGGTCTCGATGATCTGGGATGCTATCCTTTCGTCGGGAGCCAGGTGGGAAGAAAGATCCTCACCGTAAGGGATATTATAGTATTCAAGGCTCTCTTCTGAAATGAGACACAGATCAGACTTCTCCATGAGCCTTGTGGTCTTACTGTTAAGATCATCATTCATGTCAAGCATAAGGACACCTTTATCTATGATCATAAGGACACCGATCCTGGCGGGAGATGAAAGGAGAGCATCCATCATATGCTCCAGAAGGGATCTTCCATACTCATTATCCGAAGAGAAGTAGTCATGCTTAATGAGCACATTGATGACATCGCTGCTGTCTGTTATCTCAACCTCGGGATAGAGTTCTATCTCGGTCACGTCATTATTTTTTGGATTGGGTCTCATCAAAATCACTCCTGTCTGAAGATAAGAATCTCATGGATCTCTGGATGGCATTCTTACTGTTGCCCCAGGGCTTGTCTGCATTTCTGTAGTCGAACTTAAGGGTGAACCACTCCACGTCTGCGATGAGCTCGGCAAAAGAGCTCTCAGTATTGGCAGAAAGAAGTGTAACGAAATCAGCTGCATCATTCTGGCTCAGCTTATCCGCAGCAGCTCTTAAGAGCAGGGCGGTGTGGGGCAGGCAGTGGCATTTGGAATCGGAGAACTTCTTCCTGAATTCCTCATCCTTAGAAAAGAGATACATGATGACGTCCACATACCTGTCAGTTGTCTTTTCCATATTCTCACAGATGGGACAGGATCTTACCCTGGCATCTATCTTGTCTGCGATCTTGTTAAATACTGTCTTATATTCCGAGGATCTTCCCTTGATAAGGCCTGCCTTGGCGGGAGCGGCTGTCTTAAGATCCTTCATTATATCTTCATCCACATCCTTAAGATGGGTATGGAGCATAAGTCCCAGACCAAGCCTGGCTGTCTCCTTCTTATTGAGCTTTCCCATATGATCAGGACAGAATCCTGTCTTATTGGTGATGACCCTGGTATCGGGCTCCATGAGGGAGGGACCCAGGTAGTATTCAAGATAGTCATTTTCTATCTTTGCTCTTAACCGGCATAAGGGGCATCCGCCTTCCTGCTCGTATGCTTCGTTTACCGGAATGGTATAGATCTTTTCTTTCATGCGCCCTCCTTGCGGTGAAGGACCCTTACGGCCCTGACGTTTACTGATACTGTAGTAATGGATGCGAATTCCTCTATGGCGCTTCCAACTTTCTGCTGGGCTTCCAGAAGGATCTTCTGGGCATCATATCCATAGAGAAGTGCGATCTCCAGGGAGAATACGACACCTATGGTCCTTTTCTCGGTCTTAAATCCTGAGACTTCACCGAATCCTTCTATATCTTTGAGCACGATCTTTATAAGGTCGAGAAGGGCATCATCCGATATGGAATAGGATCCCAGGGAGGAGAAGGTGGGCCTTACCATGGTCCTTTCGGAGTCTCCCGGGGGCAGATCTGAATATCTGTCTATATCAAGTCTCTGTCTGAGCCTGTTCCAGGGGTCAGAGAAATATCCGGAGAACTCATGCTTGATCTCCATGCTGGGAACAGGAATGGTATGCATTCCCTCATGCATCCTGGTGCTCCTGGCATTTCGCCTTTCCTCCTCAGTGGATACATCCTCGATCCTTATGAGCATGGAGGGAGGATTGAGCCACAGGTTGGTGGTGATCTTTGAGAGCATGGAATCACTGGTGCCCAGGATCATAAGTGCCGGGGGCATATTCTCCACCAGGGCCCTTCTCATGACTGCGGATCTTGTGGGATCCACAAAGATAGCCTGACGGACTGACTCCATCTTGGTGGGAGCCTTCTTGGCAGATGTTCCTGCCACGATGCGGCTTCCGTTTATGAGAAGTCCGTCGTCTATGATATATGAGATATCGTTATTTCTGGCAACTGAGATAGCTCGGGTACTCTTACCTGTACCTGACTGGCCTATAAAGGCGACTACTGCGATCTTTGACAATGCCTCCCTGGTGAGAGCTTCCGAACTCAGGATATAGTCCACCGACAGATCCCCCTGGGAGCGGTGGGATCTTGATTCAGGGTTCAGTTCTATCTTCCTGAGCGTATTTTTCAGCTCAGGGATCAATGCGGCTCTTCTTGCGGGAGAGACGGGACTTTTCTGTTCCTGCAGATTGTTATCCGGAATTGTCCTGTCGTCTTTTAAAGACACGTTATTCCTCCGGGATCAGTTGTCCCAATTGTGGTAGACCTCTTGGATATCCTCGTTCTCTTCCATCATATCGAGCATCTTCTCAAGGGAAGAGATGATATCGGGATCGGAGACCTCTGCATTTGTGATGGCCACAGGTCCCAGGCTGGAGTCAAGGAATGTGTAACCCTTGCCCTCAAGGGCATCCTTAACGGTGTAATAATCGTTGGGATCCGTATCCACCTCGTAATATTCGTCTTCTGCTATGAAATCTGCAGCTCCGCTGTCCAGGGCATCCATCATGACCTGGTCCTCATCCTCAAAGTCCTCCTTGGAGATAAGGATCACGCCCTTTTCCTCGAAAAGGAAGGCAACGCTTCCGTCAACGCCCAGTGATCCGCCGTACTTGGAGAAGATGTGGCGTACGTCTGCAGCTGTCCTGTTCCTGTTATTTGTAAGGGTCCTGACCATGATGGCAACTCCGCCGGGACCGTAGCCCTCGTACTGGATCTCCTCATAATCATCGCCTTCACCGGCGCCTGCAGCCTTCTGGATGGCCCTCTTGATATTATCGTTGGGCATATTTGCTGCCTTGGCTTTTGAAATGACATCCTTAAGTCTTGAGTTTCCGTCAGGATCGGGACCTCCTGCCTTTACGGCAACAGCGATCTCTTTAGCGATCTTTGTGAATATGGCTCCCTTGGCCGCATCAGATGCTTCCTTTTTTCTTTTGATGTTATTCCATTTTGAATGACCTGACATAAAAACCTCCAATATTTTTATCTGGTAATAAAATACCTTATTATAATGAGAATGACAACGAAGAGGAATGAAGCGATACCTGTGTATCTGTCACCATTCCTGCCCTTTAATATGGCTCTTGCCACTCCGTATACCACTGCATAGACAGAGACGGTAAGCCATGTATAGATAACGCCCGTGAAAAGCGTAAATGTCAGAAGGGGAACAAAGGTCATGTCCAGATAGAGATCGTTCCTCGTATATTCCTTGCCGAAGAGCTTTGACAGCAGGAAGCAGACAAGGACAGTTCCTGCGATGTAGATAAGAAGGAACAGGAGATCCCTGAGAAGATCCATAACTGTCTTATCCCTCATGCTCATAAAGCACCAGATCACCTTGGACAGGATGGCGGGAACGATGACGAAGCCCGTTACCCGGAAAAAGCTCTTTCTGGTGTCATAGTGGATCATCATGGCAGCGATGGCTGCAGCACATGCGATCACGAAGAGCAGATAATCAAAGAAGAAGAGGAGGAGCAGGGTGTTTGTATAGTCCGTAAGGAACCAGGAACACTCCAGATGTGTAATGGCCGAAAGGAGAAATACTGCGCCGGTAAAGGACTCGATCTTTGCGTATCTTGAAGCTATGGGAGCTTTACAGTAACGGCACTTGCCCCGAAGGAAGAGCCAGCTGAACAGGGGGACCAGGTCCTTGGCCGCCAGTTCATGGCCGCATGTCATGCACATGGACCTGCCGGTGGAGAACTTCCTGCCCGCCGGTGTCCTGTAGATGACAACGTTAAGGAAACTGCCGATGACGATGCCCAGGAGGGTAAACGTTACGGCAAAGTAAATGTCAATGAAAAGAAAAATATCCATACACCATCCTCCGTTATAATAAGTAATATATCACACTAAATAAAAAAAAGATAAATGCTTGTGTAAACTGTACAACGACTTGTGTGGTAAAAGAGCTCAAAAGCCGATAAATATTAAAAAAAACTTGTTTTTTGATGTGCCATGTTGTATAGTTTTATACGTATATTTGGGGAAAAATGTGCTTTTTTGTTGAAATTGCATATTTTCCTTTGTAAACGGAGGCTACGATGAAGAGATTAGGTGATATTCTCATTGAAAGCGGCTTTTTGACAGCTGCTGAATTGGCCGAAGCTTTAAGTGTTCAGAAGGAAAGTGGTAAGAGATTGGGCGAAGTCATCACAGACATGGGTCTGATGACTGAGTTTGATATCCTCCGCGCCGTTTCCAGTCAGTACAACTATCCGATCATCGATCTGACCAGTATCGAAGTCGATCCGAAGGCAATGGCATTGCTCTCGGAGGATTTCTGTACGAAGAACGTAGTTGTTCCCATTGGTTTTGACGATGATAAGCTTGTTGTTGCTATCGACGATCCGCTTAACATCCTTATCCAGGATGAGCTTCAGTTCCAGACAGGTTATGACATCGTCCTTATGCTTGCCACAAGAACGGGCATCATGGACACCATCAAGGTCAACTACGGAAGATCAAGTGCTTCCGAGGCCGCACAGGAACTCGACTCAGAGTTGAGTGACGACGATCTCGACGGTATCAGTGCCGAGATCACCGAGGCAGTTAATGCTGCTCCCGTTGTTAAGCTCGTTAACTCAATGATCGATTACGCTATCAGAGCAGGATCTTCCGATATCCACATCGAGCCCATGGAAGACAGGGTCCGCGTCAGGATCCGTATCGACGGTGTCATGCAGGAGATCATGAGCAACCCTGTATCCGCCAGAGATGCCATCACCATGAGAATAAAGATCCTCAGCGGTATGAACATCGCAGAGAAGAGGATCCCGCAGGACGGCCGTATCCAGACAGAGATCAACGGAACCCCCGTCGACATGCGTGTATCCGTACTTCCTACCATCTGGGGTGAGAAGACGGTTATCCGTATCCTGGCAAGGAACGACGGAAACCTTAACAGGAAATACCTCGGAATCTCCGATCACAATAACGATCTTATCAACAAGATCATCAAGGTCCCTCAGGGCATCTGCCTTATCTCAGGACCTACAGGATCCGGTAAGACAACTACTCTTTATACACTTCTCGCTGAGAAGAACGATCCCGAAACGAACATCATCACCGTTGAGGACCCTGTCGAGATCAGGATCCCCGGACTCAATCAGGTCCAGGTTAATGCAAAAGCCGGTATGACATTCGCCAGTGGTCTCCGTTCTATCCTCCGTCAGGACCCCGATATTATCCTCGTCGGAGAGATCCGTGACGGTGAGACAGCCGAGATCGCCATGAGAGCTGCCATCACAGGACACCTGGTTTTCAGTACTATCCATACAAACGACGCAGTTTCCTCTATCAACAGACTTATCGATATGGGTCTTGAGCCTTACATGGTTTCTTCTGCTCTCGTAGGCGTTGTCGCTCAGCGTCTCGTCAGAAGGATCTGCACAGGATGCAGAAAGGCATATGATCCTGATGAGTATGAGATAGATAAGCTCCATCTTGAGCCCGGTCAGAAGATCTATAAGGGTGAGGGATGTACAGATTGCAACGGCAGCGGATATAAGGGCCGAATCGCCATCCACGAGGTCGTTGTTATCACCAAGGGCATGAAGGTCCTCCTTGAGAGAAGAGCCAGTGAGGAAGAGATGAAGCAGCTTGCCATCAAAGAAGGCACACAGATGTTGGTGGATTCCGCCGCAGCTCTCGTTCTTGAGGGAATTACAACAATCGATGAACTTAACAGAGTTGCTTACTCTGTTGATGGTTAATTACTAAGGAGGTATTAAAGTGGAAGAATTCAGTTTAACAATGGATGCAATTCTTGCCGAAGCAGTCAGAAGAGGGGCTTCTGATACGCACATCACGGTTGGTCTGCCTCCTATGATAAGGGTATCAGGTGAGCTCATGCCCTTGAGCAACCAGATCCTTACTGCAACCGACACAGAGTTCCTTTGCAAGTCTATGATTGATAAGTCAAGACAGCAGTATCTCGCTGAAAGAGGAGAGATCGACTTCTCATACGTTGTAGCTGATTACAGCCGTTTCAGATGTAACATCTACAAGCAGAGAGGATCTTATGCTCTTGCAGCAAGAACTATCACCAACGATATCCCTACATGTGAGAGACTTGGTCTGCCTCTTCTTTTCAAGGAACTGGCTCTCAAGCCCCGTGGACTTATCCTTGTTACAGGTCCTACGGGTTCCGGTAAGTCTACTACCCTCGCAGCTATGGTAGGTCATATCAATACAGTTAAGAAGTGTCACATCCTTACTCTTGAGGAGCCCATCGAGTACCTTCACGAGCATGGTGAAGCCATGATCAACCAGAGAGAGGTCCACGAGGATACATTGTCCTTCGCAAACGCTCTCCGTGCTGCTCTCCGTGAAGACCCCGACGTTATCCTCGTAGGTGAGATGCGTGACCTGGATACTATCAGTACAGCTATCACCGCTGCTGAGACAGGTCACCTGGTTATGTCAACACTTCATACGTCCAGTGCATCCGATACGGTCAACCGTATCATCGACGTATTCCCGCCCCATCAGCAGGATCAGGTAAGAGTACAGCTTGGTTCCATCCTTATCGCTGTTATCTGTCAGACCCTGGTTCCCAAGATCACAGGCGGAAGGTGCGCAGCATTCGAGATCATGGTCGCTAATGATGCTATCAGGAACAACATCCGAGAGGGAAAGACCTATCAGATCGACAGTGCTATCGCTACAAGCCTTCAGTCAGGAATGTGTCCTTTGGACTTCTATCTCGCAGAGCTTGTTAAGCGTAAGATCATCTCCAGAGATACAGCTATCGCAAGATGCCGTTTCCCCGATGACCTTAAGCGTTACATAAACAACGTAGGCGGTCCTGCTAACAGCCCGTTGTTCGAGGATCTGGATTTCCAGTGATCATTTGAAGCAGAAAATAAATTAGGAGGGTTGTTATATGCCAAATTTCAGGTATCAGGTTCTTGATGCTTCCGGCAAGAGGACTTCCGGCGTTATCGATGCAGCCAGTATTGCAGATGCGTCCAGGAAGCTCAAAGGCGACGGAAAGTACATAGCATCTATCGAGCTTGATAAGGGTGCCGGTCTCATGAATATGGAGGTCGGAAGCAAAAGGCTGAACACGAAAGAGCTGGTTCTCATAAGCAGACAGCTTGCGTCACTCCTGTCTGCAGGTATCACGGTCGTAAGATCGCTTGATATGTTATATCAGCAGGTTGACACAAAGAGAGCCAGAAAGTGCGTAGGTGAGATCTACGAGGCGATCCAGTCAGGTCGTACTCTCTCTGATGCCTTCAGGGATCAGAAGGATGCTCTTCCTACCATCATGATCAGTATGGTTGCAGCAGGTGAGGAGTCAGGTCGACTTGATGAGATCATGAACAGACTCGCCGAGCATTTCCAGAAGGAGTCAAAGCTGAAGAATAAGATCTCTGCCGCAATGGTATATCCTAAGATCCTTTTCTTCCTTACAATTACCATTACGGTCGGACTCCTTACGTTCCTTGTTCCCGGAATCGCCGATACCATCAGGGATCTCGGCGGTGATCTTCCGAAGCTGACCAAGGGCGTTATGGCCGTATCCGATTCATTCGTCCATTTCTGGTGGGTATATGCCATCGTAATCGGCGGCGGCTGGTTCGGATTTACTACATGGAAGCATTCTGAGAAGGGCCACGCACAGTGGGACCTTATGATGCTTAGGATCCCTATCGTTGGTAAGGCTACTAAGATGAACGCTTCCGCAAGATTCTGCAGGACAGTTTCCACACTTCTTAAGTCAGGTATCTCAGTCCTTCAGGCTGTTGAGATCACAGGTAGTTCTCTTGATAATGTTATCCTCGAGCAGAAGCTTGCCGAGGCAAGGATCGAGATCCGAAAGGGTGTATCTCTTTCCAAGTCCATCAAGAATATTACAGAGTTCCCTCCTATGATCTATGCTATGACAGCTATCGGTGAGGAGTCAGGTACACTTGATACCATCCTTGAGAAGGCGGCTGATTTCTTTGAGGATGAGGCCGATGCAGCTACACAGAAGATGACGTCCGCTCTCGAGCCTTGTATGATCATCATCATGGCTATCCTTATCGGTACGGTCGTCGGCGCTATCGCAATGCCTATCTTCGGTATGGCACAGTACATTATGTAATTAACACTCAGGTTGAAAGGAGTTAAACAAAAATGGCATTATCATTTGGAAACGGAAATCAGAATCTCGTTCTGGATATGTCCAGCTCAGATCTGAAGTTGGCCGTTGGAGCATACAATCACAAGACAGGCGTTGTATATCTTGAGAAAGCCGGTATCGTTCCCCTGGAGTCTGATGCTATCACAGACGGTCAGATAACAGACAGCTTCGGTATCGTAATGGCTCTTAAGCACGCCATGGCTAAGCTCGATGTAAGGAACAAGAACTGCATCATCACAACAGAGGGATCCTTCATGCACACAAGAGATCTTGAACTTCCCAAGGTCAAGGGCGATCAGCTCAAGGATATGGTTAAGTACGAGATCATGGGTCAGGGTTCCAACAAGGATATGAACGTTGATTACGTCGTATACGGAACAACAAGGGACGCAGAGACAAACGCTGAAAAGCTTCTCATCAGAGCTACTGCAGTTCCCAACGAGACCATCTCAGACTTCAGGGATTTCCTTAAGAACATGGATCTGGTACCCGTAGCAATGGACGCTAACGCCAACGCAGTAAGAAAGCTGTTCAACGGCGGTATCATCAACGGTAACGTTAATATCTCACAGTCAACACTTCTTCTTATCGAGCTCTCCGGAAAGACTACTACAGTCACCATCCTTGACAAGGGTTTCCCGAAGCTTACAAGAAGACTTCAGTTCGGTCACTCCAACATCCGTCAGGTAGCAGAGTCACTTCGTAAGCTCCAGGGCGGTTCTGACAATCAGTCCTCTCTTGCAAGAAGACTTAACATCACAAAGAGTGATTCCGAGCTTGCAGTACCTGTAGAGGATATCGATGTATGGCACGAGTCACTCGCTGATATCCCTTCTCTTCAGAGTGCTGTTAACGCTTACTTTAAGAGCCTTACTGATGCTGTTTCACGTACAGCTCAGTTCGCAATATCCAAGTTCCATATCGACAGCATCAGCACATGCTTCCTTTATGGTTCAGGAGCAGGCTACAAGAAGATCGATAAGGAGCTGTCCAGACAGCTCGGAACACAGGTCGAGGTACTTAATACTCTCAGTACGGTATCCGGTACCAAGGATTTCATCTTGCCCCAGTTCATCAACTGCTGCGGTGCATTAATTCGTGAAGACTAATAAGGAGGAATTATATTATGGCGCTTATCGGTTCCAGAAAGGACATTGCTAAGAATGATATGAACTTCTTTGCAGCATTCACTGAATCTGCACGAAAGACAGCTCAGATCCTCTTAACAGCTATATTGATCGGTTTGATTTTTGTCGGAGCATTCGTCATATGGTGGCTCTATTGGATCTTCTCCAATATGGGAGTCAAGAGTGACATCAAGGATCTCCAGGAGAAGCTGGCCGATCCGGTCTATGCAGACCTTGAGGTCGAGGCACAGGACCTTCAGAACGAGATCAACGAGAGAAACCAGTACTACTACGCTCTTACTGAGATGAGAAGAGTAGTTGATGAGAAGACTCCCGCTGATACTGCACTTTGTGATCTCCTTGGAGAGAGCATCCCCAACGATTCCTACGTTGCACAGTATGAGCTCACCGGATCACAGTTTACTATCGAGGGATTCTCCTTCACATATTACGGAGCTCTCAACATGGTAAATATTCTCCAGGATTCAGATGTATTCCACACACCTCTTGATGCTGCCATCGAGAAAGTAAATCTTGATGATGTATCTGCAGGCAGTACAGAAGAGATGATGACCAACCCTATCGACGGTTACTATACATTTAAGGTAATCGGTAACATCACATCTTCCGCTTACATCTCCGTTGCTCAGTATGTAAACATCGACGGTCAGATCATTTCCGTCAACGGAATCGAGACAACAGAATATTCCATCGGTTCTGCATATGAGTACTCCGATATCAGCTCCATCGAGTACAACGGTGTTGTTTACACATTGTCATCTGTTGAGATCAACGGAAGTGCTGTTGACGCTGATACGCTCAACTCCATCATTACAACTGATAAGGTAACAGGCAGAGCTAATGCAGATGCTAAGATCTCCTTCATCTATCAGGTAACAGATACAGAAGCAACTGAAGAGGGAGGTGAAGAGTCATGAATTTAGGTGCTAGAGAAAAATACGGTATCGCCGTAGTAATCCTTCTTATCGCTCTCCTTCTGGTATATATCTTTGGTATCAGAGGATCACAGAAGAGAAATGACGAGCTCAAGGCTCAGCGTGCAGAACTTCAGGCACAGCTCGATTACTATGACGCATTAAAGAATGAGAACGAAGAAACAAGGGACGCTATCGAGGCTGTAGAGGCTAATATCTCTGCAGAGGAGAAGAAGTTCATTCCCTCCATCAAGACAGAGTGCCTCGAGCAGTATATCCTCGGAGTATTCGAGAGCAACGGATGCCCTTATCTCGTATCTGTTGATTCTGAGGACATCGAAGCTGAAAAGATCACAATGCCCGACGGATCTGTAGCTACAGACGGACTCGTAATCAAGAGAGTTACAGTTAAGTACTCAACAACTGATGGATTCAACATCCCTCAGTACAACCTTCAGAACTCCTGTATCGTTGAAGGTGTTATGGACGAGGATATCTGGAATGCAAATATCGATGAGATGTACTGGCATGGAGCAGATTCCATCACCGGTTATCCCCAGTTCATCAATGCTCTTAAGGAGATCGAGGATGTTGCTCCTACATGTGTTAAGATCAACAAGATCGCTACAGAGCAGGGCGCCGGTTTCCTCTACATGGTAGCTGAGATCGATTTCTTCTCTGCTACATTCATCGACAGAGTATCTGAGCCTGACACAAGTGCTCCTTATGCTCACTGGACAGGTGCAACAGGCGTTGCTACAGATGCCGGATTCATCGGCTATCCTTTCATCGTAGAGGATCCCAACAGCGCATGGTTTAATGTACTCATGTCTGACGAGGATGCCGGTGATACAGAGAGACCGTTCTCCACATATTACTCTGCAGCTATCTTCAGCGAGGCAGTCGATACTGTTGGTCTTGCAGGAGTACTTGAGCTCGAGGAGGGTGCTGTATCCCACGGTACCGGTGGAGACGATGAGGCACCTGCAGATGGCGCTGATGCTGATCAGCCTACAGACGCATCCGCAGCAGCCTAAATCATACGATTTCACATCTTTTCCAAAATTTCGAAGAAAATGTGAAAAAAATATGAAAAAAAGTATTGCAATTATTAACAAAGGTGTTATACTTAAGCTACAAACTCAATAAATCCAATGAGGAGGAAAAAACAATGAAGAAGATTCAGAAGACAAAGAAGGGCTTTACTCTTATTGAGATGGTACTCGTTATCGCTATCATCGTTATCCTTGCAGCTGTTCTCGTTATGTCCATCGGTACATACCTCAACAGAGCAAAGAACGCAGCTTCTTCCGTTGTTTCTCATAACAGCTCCATTTCTGGTGTTGTTAAAGAGATCGACGACGCTACAGCTGCATAATAGTAAAGCTAGATTAGTAGTGATTTGACGAGGAGGCGGGAGTTTTACTCCCGCCTTTTCATTTCCCTAACAAAATTTGACAGAAATGTGAAAAAACTGTTGATAAATGATACAAACCATGTATAATGTAGATGTATAATAATTTTTATTAATTATAGATGAGAATTACTGAGGTGTGTTATGCGTAAGATCAACAAGTCCAAATCCGGATTTACATTGGTTGAGATCATAATCGTCGTTGCCATCATAATCATCCTGGCCGGCGTAGTATCGCTTAATGTTTCCGGAATTCTCGGAAAAACAAAAGATAAGAACCAGGCAGTCAGCGAAGGTGTTAGTGAACTGCAGGGTGTTATAACTTCTTATTCTGAGAAGGCAGACAGATATCATTTCTGATATGGGGGCGACATTACATATGAGAAAGACAAGATCAAGTAAAAAAGGTTTCACGTTGCTGGAGGTCATGCTCTCCATTGCTATCCTGACCATCGTTTCTACGATGATCATGCAGGGTTTCCTGGCTTCCATGAACTATGCAACAAATAACTCCGTATATGCAAGTCTCGGAGCTAATAACTACAGTACAGCTATCAGAAAGCTCGCTGAGAATTCATCTATTTCTCCCAGTTCTTCCAGAGATGCTGCACTTCTTGCATCTGCTACTGATATGACAACCATCAACTATGGTGTCACAGGCGGTGGCGGAGTTTCCGGTAATGTCCGTGTTGAGAGATGGAGAGAGAATGATGCATCCGATCCCCATATCAATGTTGTTGGTACAGCTATTAATGACCATACTTATGATGAAGGCGGCTCCGGCGGTGTATCCAATGTTCTTAACAGAACATCATTCTTCTACATTCCCAGTGAGAGCCATGTATGTGGTGAGTGCGGCGGTCCTCAGAGCTATGGTATCAGTTGGGGCACAACCGGCTGGTACTGTAATAACCAGGTCGTAGTTACTGCTCCTCTGGACGAGGGCGGAACCTATGTAATGGTAGACGGACACTACGATTTCGATATCGTAGGAGCTGAGTATACTGACTATTGTCCCAGTGCTCCTGCAAACAGCCTTAATGTTGCTTCACACACTGGAGGTTGATGATAATGAAAAAGACACATAAGCAGAATAAATATGGTTTTACTCTCGTTGAGATGATGCTCTCCATCGCGATCATCATCATCATCTCCGTATTATTCGTACCCATGCTGATATCCGTTAAGGATTCATTTAAGAGAGTATATAATGCAAACGATGCGGCAGATTACGCTCAGCTTTATGCCAAGGCATTTGAGAACCAGCTGATCTATGATATCCAGAATGGTGTTTCAGGTGATACTTATTCTTATAAGGTATC
>CACXGG010000219.1 GCA_902767145.1 Oscillospiraceae bacterium
CAACAGGGGAGGGGAGAACCTTCTCATTCCCACGGCTTCTTCTTCCTTTTCGGGAATAGTCAGGGGAAACAAGACCATGGGTGCCATCCTGGAGCTCCTTAAGGAGGAGACCACGGAGGAGGAGATCATATCCGCCATGCTGGCAAAGTATGATGCGCCTTCGGAAAAGGTTACCGCCGACGTGGAAAAAGTACTGGCGGAGCTTCGCAAGATCGGGGCACTGGATGAATAGTTCTTCCATAGAAGAAGAGATCAGAAAGAACGGGAGATTTGTTTATTCCAACAGAGGAAGGAGCATGCTCCCGCTTATTCGTGAAGGGAAGGACGTGGTGGTCCTGGTGTCCCCCGTGTTCCCTCTCCGAAAATATGACGTCCCTCTCTTTAAGCCTGCTCATTTTGACGGCAGGTATATCCTTCACAGGATCGTGAAGGTGAAGGACGGATCCTACGTGATCCGCGGGGACAACTGCATCAGCTGTGAATACGGCGTTAAGGACGAGGATATAGTAGGGGTGCTCTCTGCTGTCGTCAGAGGCGGGAAGGAGATCTCCGTTTCCTCCTTCGGCTATAAGGCCTATTCCAGGTTCTGGTGTTTTATCTACCCCCTGCGCTATGTCCTTAAGCGTTTCAAGGGGCTCCTCCGGAGGTTGTTTCGATGAAAGGCACATATAAGATCGCTGACAGGATAATAGAGATAGAGTCCATCTATCCCAGAGTCCACGAGTACTGCAAAGACTACGTCTTCAGCGGTACCCCTGAGATCTCCGTGTCCATCTCGCCCTCCGATATCGACTACGAGAGGGAGCGTGCCACTGACGGACTCTACCCCGACGACTACCTTGAGGAACTTGCTGTCTACAGGAAGATCGCCTCTGCCATGGTGTACTACGGCACCTTCCTTTTCCACGGGTCCTGCGTGGCAGTGGACGGGAAGGGATATCTTTTCGCTGCGCCAAGCGGAGTGGGAAAATCCACCCATACAAAGCTCTGGTGTGACCTTTTCGGAAGCAGGGCGGTGATGGTAAATGATGACAAGCCCCTTATATGTGTGAACGAAAAGGGCGTCTTTGTTTACGGTACGCCCTATAACGGCAAGCACCGCCGCGGCAATAACATATGCGTTCCCCTGAAGGCCGTCTGCCTTCTTTCCAGGGGAGAGGAGAATAAGATCGCTCCCGTTTCCGTGGCGGCGGCATACCCCTACCTTCTGGCTCAGACATACAGGCCCCAGGATCCCAACGCCCTGGCTATAACCATGGTGCTCCTGGACGAATTGACAGAGAAAGTGAAACTCTATAGATTAAGTTGTAACATGCATATAGACGCGGCGCGGGTCTCGTACGAGGGAATGAATGAAGGATAAGACGTTATCTTGGATCTATATGGTACCGGGAAAGAGCAGATGGCTCGTGGTGCTTTTATGCCTTATCCACACCATGCTGGGCCTTTTCGGCGTCTTTTACGCGCTGCTCCTCAAGGGTATCGTGGACAGCGCAGTTGCAGGCGAAAAGTCTTCCTTTATCAAGTATATAGTCCTGTTCGTGGGACTGGAGGTCCTGAGGATCGCCATCACCGCGTGCCAGAAACGACTGGTGGAATATTCCAGGGCAGTCCTCGAAAACAGGTTTAAATCACGCCTTCTGGGAAAGATCCTGTATGGTGATTTTTCCAGGGTGACCGCCACTCATTCAGGTGAGTGGGTCAACCGCCTCACAAATGATGTAGTAGTTGTCTCCACCGGTATAGTGGAGATACTTCCGGGTATCCTGGGGATGCTGGTAAAGATGGTCAGCGCCCTGGTGATGATACTGATGATAGACAAGCTGGTGGCAGCTGTTATGGTGCCCGCCGGCATCGTTCTGGGATTCCTTACATGGCTCATGAGAAAGAAGCTCAAGAAGATGCATAAGGAGGTCCAGGAATCTGACGGCAGGCTCCGTATCTTTATGCAGGAGAGTATCGAGAGCCTTCTGATGATCAAGTCCTTCGGAGCTGAGGAGAAGACCCTTTCCGACAGCGCTATTAAGATGGAGGACCATAAGGGCGCCCGAATGAAGAGGAATACCTTCCATGTTATCGCCAATATCGGATATATGCTCACCATGAACGGCATGTACATCATGGGTGTCTGCTACGGCGGATACGGGATCCTGGCAGGGACACTTTCCTATGGTTCCCTCATGGCAGTGACCCAGCTCATTACACAGCTTCAGGGTCCCATCGTAAATATCACCGGACTTATACCCAGAGCCTTCAATGTCTCAGGAAGTGCCGAGAGGCTCATGGAGGTGGAGGAATATACGACCCCCGCTGCTCCGGCTGTTGATGCCGCTTCTGTTTACGAGTCCCTTTCCTCTCTTGGAATGAGGTCTGTGGACTTCACTTACTTCGCTCCCTCCGGGGACATGACCAAGGATTCCATGCCTGTGGTGCTCAAGGACTTTTCGCTGGAGATAAAGAAGGGCGAGTTTGTGGCCTTCACGGGTCACAGCGGCTGCGGAAAGTCTACGGTCCTTAAGCTCCTTATGTCACTTTATAAGCCTGACGGGGGTGATATCTATATCAACTGCGGCGGTGAGGAAAAGATCCTGGACAACACATACAGGAGCCTTTTCTCCTATGTGCCCCAGGGCAATTACCTCATGACGGGAACTGTCCGGGATATCGTTTCCTTTGCAGATCCCGAAGGCTCTTCCGACGATGAGAGGATCTGGTCCGCTCTTAAGATAGCCTGTGCTGATGAGTTTATACGTGAGTCCGAGGACGGCATAGACACCCTCCTGGGAGAGAAGGGCAAAGGCCTTTCCGAAGGCCAGATGCAGAGGATCGCCATCGCCAGGGCGATATTTGCAGACCGTCCCATCCTTCTTCTCGATGAAGCAACTTCAGGCCTCGATGAAGACACAGAGAAGGCGCTTATAGACAACCTTAAGACCATGACCGACAAGACTGTTGTCACAGTCACCCACAGGCGCGCCGTCACGGACGCCTGCGACAGGGTAGTCGAATTCGGCGACTGATATTATTCCAGTTCGATATCTTTGAGTTCCAGGGGAGGGACGGGCTTGGTGGAAGCCTGGACCATCTTCTCGATCTCCTTCTTCGCCTTGGGGATCTCGATAAGGGTGCCGGCTCCTGCCACGCATCCGCCGGGACATGCCATACCTTCTATGAGAAGACCGTCCTTCTTTCCTGCCTTGGCCAGCATCAGGGCTGTCTTACAGTCTGCCAGGCCCTCGTAGTGCTCGCACTTGAGTTCCTCGTCGGGATAGTATTCCTTCATGCACTTTTCGATGGCTCCCATGACGCCGCCGGCGATGGCATAACCTCTTCCGGCTCCTGTGGCATCGTGGAGGGACCCATTGGATTCGATGGTCTTGGGGTCGATGCCTCTTGCAGTGAAGATGGCATCAAGCTCCTCGAAGGTGATGACAAAATCGACATCGCTTCGTACTGTCTTTCTCATGGCCTCCAGCTTCTTGCTGGCGCAGGGACCGATGAAGACCACCTTGGCGTCGGGATGCTTCTGCTTGATGCTCCTGGCTGTGGCCACCATGGGGGTGAGCTCCAGTGAGATCTGGTCCTTTACCTCCGGGAAGAAGGTCTTGGCCAGCATCGCCCAGGAAGGACAGCAGGAGGTGAGGGCGAAGGGCTTGTCACCGTGGATGACATTTTCCACATAGTCCCTGGCCTCCATGATGCAGCCGATATCAGCGCCCAGTGCGACTTCGTATACTTCCTGGAAACCCAGTGCCTTAAGGGCTGCATATATCTTGTCCTTTGTTGCCTCGGGACCGAACTGGCCGATGTATGCGGGTGCTATCTCTGCGATGACCTTTTCGCCGGATTTCATGGCGCGGATCATCTGGTAGAACTGGGACTTGTCGGCGATGGCGCCGAAGGGGCAGTTTACCATGCACATGCCGCAGGAGAGGCACTTTTCGTTATCTATTACCGCTCTGCCCAGCTCGTCGCTGCCGATGGCCTTTACGCCGCAGGACAGGCTGCAGGGACGGACTCTCTTTCCGATGGCATCGTAGGGGCAGGAGGCTTTGCACTTGCCGCACTTGATGCACTTTTCGCGGTCTATATGTGAATGGCCGTCAACGATGGTGATGGCCTCCACGGGGCATACTTCCACGCAGTTATGGGAAAGGCAGTTCCTGCAAAGGTTGCTGACTTCGTAGACGTTGTCCTCGCACCTGGCACAGGCGGAGGGTATTACCTGCATGAGCGGAGGTTCGTAGTAGACCTCGTTCACAGAGCTCTGGTCGAGACCGCTGGTGATGTGGACGGGTTTGTTCATGGGGCGCAGGGAAAGTCCCATGGCCAGTCTTGCACGCTCGGCGGAGATGGCTCTTTCCTGGTAGATGTTGTCGCCGAACTTGGGAGTCTCCTCCGGTGAGATCTTGTAGGGGAGTGCCTCCAGATCGTCCTTTACGTTCTCGGACTCGTAGGCGATCCTGGCGACCTCTACGAATACGCTCTTTCTAAGTTCAGATACAGGTGTGTGAAGTCCTCTCATATTTAATCCTCCGATATATCCAGCAACTCATAGCCTAAGAACCAGTGGCTGCCTGTGTGATTGAAATGTACTATTTGGGCGGTGACTATGTCGCCGGTCTCTATGCCTGTCTTTTCTGACGAATAGAAGTTCAGGTGTTTTCCTGCCCAGACGTTTTCCTCTTCGTAGATAGGGTGCCTGATAGATCCTGCTCTGAAACGGACTATCTTCCCGATGGGATCTTCTCCGTTGTTCAGTGCATTCTCAAGTTCCCCGGCGGTCTTGTAGTCAGGATGGCTTATCAGATACTGAAGCTCCTCTTCAGTATATTCCTCTGAGATCAAAGTTGCATCTACTGCCACGCCGCTCGCCTTGCTGATGGTGCGGAAGAAGAAGGAATAAACAAACGCTGCAGTAAAACAAAATCCTATTGATCCCACCAGTATGATGGCGGTCACGGAAGCGCTGTATTTTTTCCTGCCCTTAAGGCCCTGCCTCAGCTGGGCGATATTCTGGAATCTGTAGCGGGGATCCATGTTGGTGGCTTTCTTTACGGCCTCGTTGAATCTGCCGGGCATTATCTTTCCAATCAGAAGTCCCACCGCATAGATGTCAGTTCTTTTGTCGGACTGGGAGAAGCCGTACTGTTCAGGAGCGGCATTTCCGTGGGTACCCAGAAGTTCTGTGTCTCTGGGGGAGTTGGGCTTGTAGAGCTTTGATGCATCGAAATCGATGAGC
>CACXGG010000220.1 GCA_902767145.1 Oscillospiraceae bacterium
AAGACCATGGAGGAAGTAATCGAAAAGATGCATATGCCTGAGATCGTTATCACATACGGTCAGACTGAGGCATCTCCCGCAACTACCATGAGCAAGACGACAGATACCATCGAGCAGAGGGTAAATACAGTTGGACCCTCCATCTTCGGTGTTGAGACAAAGATCGTAGATCCCGAGACAGGTGAGGAGCTTCCTGACGGAGTTCCCGGTGAGTTCTGCGCAAGGGGTTACAACATCATGAAGGGCTACTACAAGATGCCCGAGGCTACAGCTGCTGCCATCGATGAGGACGGCTGGCTCCATTCAGGTGACCTTGCCCTGAGACGCCCTGAGGACGGATACTACAAGATCACAGGTCGTATCAAGGACATGATCATCAGAGGCGGTGAGAATATCTACCCCAAGGAGATCGAGGACTTCCTCTATACACATCCCAAGATCCAGGATGTACAGGTAATCGGCGTTCCCGATGCTGACTACGGTGAGGAGATCCTTGCTGCAGTAGTCCTGAAGCCCGGTGAAGAGGCAACAGAGGATGAGATCAAGGATTATGTAAGGACTCATATGGCTAAGCATAAGATCCCCAGATATGTTGATTTCGTTGACGGCTTCCCCATGAATGCCGCAGGTAAGATCCTGAAGTACAAGATGCGTCAGGAGGCAACGGACAGGCACAACCTGGGCGACGCCAGCAAGATCGTTACAGCTTAAACGGAAGGCCTCCTGCGGGAGGCCTTTTTTGAACTCTACTTTCAGTAGGTACAACTGACCGGAAACAGGATGTATCATCAGCCCGGAGGTGATCGATATGGATCAGTATATTACAGGTGCAGTCATCAAGGATCTGCGTAAGAAGAACAACATGACACAGCAGGAGCTGGCGGAAGTCCTGAATGTATCAGATAAGAGTATCTCCAAGTGGGAGACGGGAAGGGGATATCCTGATATCACCCTGCTGGAACCACTGGCCGGAGCTTTCAAGGTATCTGTTACGGAGCTGCTGTCCGGTAATGCCGTGACCAACATGAACATATCGGCAAATATGTTAAGGTCGAAGTTCTATGTCTGCCCCATCTGCGGAAATGTTATCCACAGTATGGGTGAGGCGGTGATCAGCTGCCACGGCATACAGCTCCTTCCCGAGGAGGCTGAGGAGGCCGGAGACAGTATTTCAGTGGAAAGGGTGGAGGATGACCACTATATAACCGTGGACCACCCTATGACCAAGTCAGATTACATATCTTTTATAGCTGTGGTCTCCTATGATTCCGTGGAGATAAAGAAACTCTATCCGGAGGGTCCGGCGGAAGCCAGATTTATGATCACAGGTCAGAAAAAAGTATATTTCTACTCCAACAGGGACGGTCTTTTTTACCGGAATATCTGATCATCGACTATTTTTCCCGTTTTTTCTTAAAAATAGTCGACAGATTAGTCGATTCCCGGGTGCATCGACTATTTTTCGCCTTTTTGGGAAAAAGTAGTCGATGGATTAGTCGATTCTCCGATTGAAAATACTTTTCCGGTAATGTTATCATTTCTTTATTAGGGGGAAATGATTATGAAGAAGAGAACAGTGTGTCTGATGACGTCTCTGTGTCTTGCACTGGTATCGTGCTCGAGCACAACACCTGAGACTTCCGCTGAGAGCAGCGTTGAAGGCGATGTAGTGGTGATCACGGCGCAGGTGGCAGAAACAACAGAAACCACCATTGAAACAACAGAAGCTGCAGAAACGGAACCTGTGGAGACGACCGAGGAGACTTTCCCGGAAGCTCCCGAGGATGCTGTTATCCCTGAAGGATACCATTACATCTGGTCCGACGAGTTCAACGGAGATACCCTGGACTCCTGCTGGTACAGGGAATCTCATTCACCCGGATGGGTAAATAACGAGCTTCAGAGATATTCCGTGGATGAGGAATACTGCTATGTTGCAGATGGAGATATGATCATCCAGCCCACAGTGGAATATGATGACGATGGTGAAGCCAGTTATACATCTGCCAGGATCTGTTCCGTTGGAGGATTTAAGTTCCAGTACGGTTATATCGAAGCCCGTATCAGGGTACCCGAAGGACAGGGATTCCTGCCTGCTTTCTGGATGCTTCCCTCCACAGGCCAGTACGGTTCATGGCCCGAGTCCGGAGAGATCGATATCATGGAGGTAGTAGGATTCCAGCCTGATGCAACATATGGAACGCTCCACTACGGAGATCCCCATGAGATGAGCCAGGGTTCCTATGAGGCAGGGGTAAACCTTTACGAGGATTATCACATCTATGCCTGTGAGTGGGAGCCTGAATCCATTACTTTCTATCTTGACGGTGAACCTTTCTACCAGACTTCAGACTGGTTCTCCTCAACACCTGCAGGTGCCACGAGAGAATGGCCCGCACCCTTTGACCAGAACTTCTACATCATCTTTAATGTCGCTGTAGGCGGAGACTGGCCCGGAGATCCGGACGAGACTACTCCCTTCGATGAAAGAGCACAGATGAGAGTTGACTGGGTAAGAGTCTACCAGAAGGATGCCTGATCACTTCTTCATGTAGAGCCTGGGATGGAAGATGATGAGGATGGGGAAGAGCTCGAGCCTTCCTGCCAGCATATCGAACATCAGGATATACTTTGAGAAGAAGCTGAATCCCGAGTAATTACATGTCGGTCCCACGCCTCCAAGGCCGGGGCCGATATTATTCAGGTTTGCACAGACGGCTGTGAAGGTCGTCGTGAGGTCAAAGCCATCGAAAGAAACCAGGAAAACAGAAGCGATGAGCACTGAGAGGATGGTTATGAGATAGACATTGATGGACCTTATCACATCCTGCTCCACCGGCCTCTTGTCCATGGATATCTTTCTTACGATCTTGGGATGGATATAGGAGCTGAACTCCCTTCTTATGGTCTTGATGAGGACGGTGATCCTGGAGACCTTGATACCGCCGCCGGTACTTCCCGCACAGGCTCCCACCATCATCAGGATGACGAGGATATACTTGGATGTCGTCGGCCAGGTGTCAAAGTCCGTGGATGCAAATCCGGTGGTGGTCATTATCGATGTGACCTGGAAGAAGGCATGGGTCAGAGCTGAGAAAGCATTCTCATACATATGTATTATGTTGATAAATATAACAGTCACTGAAGCTATGATGATCAGTATGTAATTCCTGATCTCCTCCATGGAGAACGCCTTGGAGAACTGGCGAAGGAGAAGGAAATAGTAGAAGTTGAAGTTCATACCAAAGAGCATCATGAAGATACTTGCGACCCACTGAACATAGGGTGTATAGCTTGCAAAGCTGTCATTTTTTACTCCGAAGCCACCTGTTCCTGCGGTACCGAAGGAGAGGGTCATACTGTCAAAAAGTGACATCCCTCCCAGAAGGAGAAGGATGATCTCGATAACAGTCAGGGCGAGGTAGATCATATAGAGCACACGGGCGGTGGTCTTTATCTTGGGAACGAGCTTACTGACGGAAGGTCCGGGAGATTCTGCTCTCATCAGGTTGATATTTGATCCGCCGCTCATGGGGATGACGGCGAGAAGAAAGACGAGTACACCCATTCCGCCCAGCCAGTGGGTAAAGCTCCTCCAGAAGAGGATCGACTTGGGAAGTGACTCGACATCGCCCAGGATGCTCGCTCCGGTCGTGGTAAAACCTGATACTGTTTCAAAGAGAGAATCGGTGAGGGAGGGGATAGATCCTGTAAGCCAGAAGGGGAGAGCTCCAAAGACGGACATTAAGATCCAGCTAAGGGCGGTGGCAACACATCCCTCCTTGAGGTAGATGGTGAAGTTCGCAGGCTTTTTGATAGTCCCCAGGAAACCTGCCAGGAGGAGAAAGGCGGCGACCGCAATAAAGCAGAACCCCTCGTGGTCTCCATATATAAGTGAGACGATGCAGGGAAGGAGCATAAAAGCACCTTCGATCTTCATTACCTGACATAAGATATACCTGATGACCGGCAGATTCATTTCCCTTTAGTAATCCTCACTTTAAGATATCGCTTATCTGTTTGAAACCGGTATTGGTGGAAACGACCATGATGGAATCGCCTTCGCTGATGACATCATTACCGGTAGGGATTATTATTTTACCCTCATGGCTGATAAATGCAATGAGAAGATCCTTCTTGAGCTGAAGATCGCGGAGAGGGATGCCTGTGATCCCGGATCCCGCTGTTACTTTGAACTCGATGGCCTCTGCCCTGGAGTTGAAAAGGTGGTAGAGGGTCTCGATATCGGTATCCTTGGTGGCAGAGAGAGCTCGCACGTAGGCTATGATCGTCTCTGATGTTATGAACTTGGGATAGACCACACTTCCGAGATCCAGATCATATAAGATCTCGTTGAAACGGGTCCTGTTGATCTTTGTGATGACCTTGGCCTTTGAAAGTCTCTTGGCATGGAGGGTCAGCATTACATTCTGCTCGTCGATACCTGTGAGGGGCACGAAAGAATCCACATCTGCAATGCCTTCTTCCCTGAGAAGGTCAGGATTTGTTCCATCCCCGTTGATGATGATGGCCTTGGGCAGAAGGGCTGTCAGTTCGTCGCATCTTGATCTGCTCGTCTCGATGATCTTGACGTTTATTCCATTCTTGAGCAGCTGGTCTGAGAGATAGAAGGATGCGCGTCCTCCTCCGATTATCATGGTGTTCTTGACCTGCTTTGTCTCAAATCCGATCT
>CACXGG010000221.1 GCA_902767145.1 Oscillospiraceae bacterium
AAGACCATGGATGGGGTAACAGACGTCTATATGTGCGGTCATTCCCAGGGCGGTCTTCTTACCCTGCTCATAGGCGGACTGTGCCCTGATCTCTTCAAGACCATAGTACCCTTATCCCCCGCCTGGATGATCCCTGAGAACGCGCGGGAAGGATCTATCCTGGGCAACGGTTTCGACCCTGACAATATTCCCGAAAAAGTCATATCAGAGACATGGGAACTTTCAGGAGATTATATCCGTGTGGCCCAGACTTTCCACGTGGAAGATGAGATAGAAAGATACCACGGAAAAGTCCTGATCATCCATGGTGATGCAGACGAGACAGTACCCTTCTTCTATGCACAGAAGGCAGTGGAGCTCTATGACAACGCCACTCTTGTTCCCATACATGATGCGGACCACTGTTTTAACGGCCACATAGAAGAACTGAAAAATGCGATAAAAGAGTATAATGTTATCTAGCAAATATTGAGGGAGGCATATTATGGCAGCACCTGCAGGAAACTGGAACTTTACGGATTCAATGGGAATGAGTCACACGGTGACTCTTGAAAAGAATAAGATCAGTATCGACGGAAGTGATCCCGTCAAGATCAACAAGTACAGATCAAAAGAGAGCAACATGATCGTATCTGTATATCAGATTCCCAATAACCAGGGAGACGATCTTAAGCTCTGCATCAAGGGAAATGAACCGGTTCTTGCAAGAAACGGCATCAATGTATCAACGGGCGAGAAGTATGCTCCTGATAAGATGCCCGGATGGATATGGGTCTTCTACATCCTTTTCATCATCGAGTTCTTCCTTATTATGGGAGGTGCTATAGGCGGAGCTATTAATGCTGGTGGAGCATTTTTCTGTTCCGGTATCGCTGTCAGCAAGAAGATGAATGGAGTTGCAAAATTCTTTGCGTGCCTTGGAGTATTCATTGCCGTTTCCATAGTTGAAGTGTTACTTGCGATCGCTATCACCGGCGCTCTTAATGGTATGTTCTGATAAGACCGGAGACAGATAAATATGATCAGGGAAGCAGAAAGAAAAGACCTGGATGAGATCCTGGAACTTTACCTGTTCCTTCACGAGGAAAATATTCCCGAAAAGGACGATCATCTCAGGGATACCTGGGATCAGATCATGGAGGATAAGAACCACCATCTGATCGTCAATGAGATAGACGGGAAGATCGTATCCTCCTGTGTCTGTGTCATCATCCCCAACCTTACAAGAAATGTGCGTCCATACGCCTTTGTTGAGAACGTGGTGACCCACGCAGATTACAGGGGAAGAGGACTGGCAGGACAGTGCCTTGATTACGCCAGGGAGATAGCCGAAAAGGAGAACTGCTACAAGATGATGCTCCTTACAGGATCTAAAAAAGAGTCTACCCTTCATTTCTACGAAAAGGCAGGCTATAACAGCAGTGACAAGACAGCCTTCATACAGTGGCTGGGAGAGCATTGATAAGGGAGAGTTAAGGTGAAAGTCGGAATAATCGGTTACGGCAGTATGGGAAAGATGATGCTCTGGAAGTTTTCCGAAGCAGGATACAAAGATCTCATGGCTGCCAACAGGACAGCAGATAAACTTAAAGAGGCGGAAGGTATCTGTGAGATATCTGACAACAGAGGCGTTGCATCCGTTTGCGATATAGTCTTTGTCTGCGTAAGACCTGTGGATCTGAAGACTGTTCTGGAAGAGATAAGTGATGTTATTAAGCCTGGGGCCCTTCTTGTTTCCCTGAACGGAAGTGTCTCCTTCGGATCTATCCGGAAGGTGATCAGCTGTAAGACGGCAAAAGTCATACCAAGCCTTACAGCAGAGATCGGAAGATCCCAGACCCTTGTGTGCTTCAATGAAAGCGTGGAAGAAGAAGATAAGACAGCTCTTAAAGAGCTTCTTACTTCCATCGGAGAGGTCATTGAACTTCCTGAAGATGAGATGGGAATGGGATCGGAACTGGTCAGCTGTATGCCCGGATTTATCGCATCCATCTTTGATGTGATCTGTAAGTCTGCAGAAGGACATACTTCTATTCCAAAAGACCGGATCGTCCATATGGTCCTTTCCACCATGAGCGCCACAGGGGATCTGATGCTCCAAAAGGATATGTCCTTTGAGGACGTGGTGGGAAGAGTTGCCACTAAAGGAGGCATCACGGAAGAGGGTGCAAAGGTCATATATGAGAACTTTAAAGACACCTCGGATCTTCTTTTTGAGAAGACGCTTGAGAAGAGGCGTCTTACTACTAAAAATGCAGAGAAAGACTTTTGAGTTGTACATATGTCAGATATTGAATTCAGATGGACAAACGGTAACGATAAGGACTTTCAGAAGTTCTATCTTGAGACGGAGGAATACTATAGCAAAATAGTGGGCGGAAAGAAGAACAGGACTGGTTTTATTCCCTATAATCTGTCCGAAAGTATCTCTGATGTTCTTATTGCAACTATAGACGGAACTGCCGTGGGTTGCGCAGGTCTAAAGAAGTATTCTTCAGAAGATGTGGAGATAAAAAGAGTCTGGGTGGAGCCCGGTTTCAGAGGTAACCATATTGCTTCCCGGATGATGGATCTTATCGAAGAAAAAGCCAGGGAGATGGGCTTTAAAAGGGCAGTCCTTCAGACCAGGCCCATCATGGAAGATGCGGTTGGACTTTACGAAAAAAGAGGATATTCCCTGATAGAAAATTACCCTCCCTACGATCAGCTTGAGGGTGCCATCTGCATGGCTCTCGATCTCTGATATTTCAAGTGACACTAATCTGCAAATTAGTGTATGGTGTCATGCATTACGTTAATAAAAAGATCAGTCTGAATAAGGGATAAGATCTAAAGCGGTAACGAATCTCTGATGTGGTCGCTATTGACTCGAAAATGTTGAAAATCAAAGGCCTGTACTGTAAAAATGCACTTAAGTAACCGGTCGCTATTTCAACAGGGAGAGACAATAGTATGAATGAAAGAGAAGTAGTTATCAGAACAAGGGATCTAAATAAGAGTTTTAGTGCAGGGGGCAGACAACATCCCATAATCAGGGATCTGGGACTTGACGGTATCAAGAAAGCATTTAAAAAAGCATAACGGAAAAGGACTGCCCCATAACGGGACAGTCCTTTAGTTTATTGGAGAGGGAGGGGGTAGGTTATTCTTTTTTAGCTACGGGTGCACCGCAGTTCTCGCAGAAGCCTTCCTTTGAGAAGGGCTTTCCGCATGCTTCACAGAATCCTAAGATCGCTGCGCCGGAAGCTGCCGCCTGGATTGCCTTCATCTGTTTCATGAGTTCTTCAGGATCTGTAGGCAGGGTGGTGGGAGCATCAGCTATGAAGTTGGGCATAGGACGGTTTGCCATTTCATCAGGATCATAGCCGGCAGCTATTGCTGAAGCTCTGGCTCTCTCTACTGCTTCCTGCATCTTCTTTGCAGCAAGCTGGGGATCCATGGCGATCTTTTTTTGTTCGATCATCTTACGTGACATCTCATCAGGTTCGATGGAATCGATGGTCATTGTCTGAATCTTAAACTTTGAGGAAATGGCCTTTGCGATATCTGCACAGATCTCATCGCTCCTGGCAGAAAGGGAATCATAGGGAGTATTATCCAGGTCGAACAGCTTCTGGTTCAGCTGGTCGAGGATGTTCATCTTAGCCATGTCGACAATGCGGTTGGGATCTGCCTGGGGATCCAGAGGTACAAGGGTTGCACTTCCGTAGGCATTGATATAGAGAGGGCCATATGTAGGATCCCTGAAAGGGATCGGTGCCTGTGTTCCGAACTTGATGCCAATAGCTTTCTGTTCAGCCGGGGCGGGAGCAGGTGCCGGTGCAGATGCAGCAGCAGGTGCTGCGGGCTTAGCAGGTTCTGACTTCTTAAACTTATCGAAAAATCCCATGTTATATTCCTCCGTATCGGTTTATGGGTTCAGTATAGCATTGCTGATACTGCGGGAAATCAGCCAAAAGGATTATTTTAAGCCCTGAAATATGAGATAATCCTTATATGCATTTCGTAGAAGCAAAAGGGATCATAAACGGAAATAACGGCATGCGCGGCATAAATGTATACCGCGGCTGTTCCCACGGCTGCATCTACTGCGACAGCAGGAGCACCTGCTATCAGTTCACCCACGATTTTGAGGATATCGAAGTTAAGAAAAATGCTCCGGAACTTCTGGAGCAAGCCCTGAGATCCAAACGCAGGAAATGCATGATCGGAACTGGTGCCATGTCTGATCCTTATATGCACTGTGAGGAGGATCTTCAGATCACCAGGAAGTGCCTCGAGAT
>CACXGG010000222.1 GCA_902767145.1 Oscillospiraceae bacterium
GCAGGCTGCCAGATGGAAAGATATTCCACCTTGCCCTGGTTAAAGCCAAGATTGATGGGGCCGAACCTGGTGACATGCTCCAGGGAATCTGCCACCACGTTGACGGTGATGATATCACCGGGATTAACCTCGGTATCGGGGATATCCAGTGACAGGGATACTGAATCGTCAGCCCTGAGCAGGGCCGGCATAAAGAAAGATACGGTCAGTACGGCCGTCAGCAGTAAAACGATGGACGAACGCATGACCTTTCTTATCATCTTATGCCCCCGTATCAGGCATTACGCCGAAGTCAGCAGGCATATTGTCATATACCGGTATGACGAAGGTGAAGGAATTATCCAGCATATTTATGGATGCATATCCGGAGAAGTATCTGGCGCCCTCGGTATAGGCCATGGAGATATTCTGCGCATACTGGTGCTGGTAATAACCATCCTCATTGTCGATAACATCGAACTTCTGGAAGTAGAGGGTATCCTGTCCCACATTCGTGTAGCTGGAGGATATCCACAGGGCACCTCCCTGGATGGCTCTCTCCACACTGTTCCAGGGAAGCATCAGTGCCTCCTCGTCAGGTGTTATCTCCTCGAGCTCAGGCTCTCTTCCCCACATGGCATAACGGGCACCGTTTATGAGAGCTCCGTTCTGTACGTCGGGATCGGGAGTCGAACCGATATTGTAGAAGTTGTAATAACCTTCATATCCTTCCAGGGTGCCGTGGCAGAGCTCGGACTGGCCCTGGTAGCCCATCTCCTGAAGGATCCTGCTGGCCAGGAAATAAGGAGATACGTTTGCCAGTTCACCGGCATCATAGATTATCTGGGCATAATCATATTCATCTGTATCCATGAAGCTTCCGGAGATCATATTCCTGACACCGTCCACCGTCTGGGCGGAGCTGTCGAAGGACAGCATCTCGAAGGAGAATATATGCTGGGGCTCCAGGAAGTTCCTGGGATCCAGGAAGTACTGTACTACCTCATTGGTGGCAGACATCCATCCGCCGCCGTCATAGACGGGAGATGAGGACTGTACCCAGGCGGGATGTGAATTGACATTTGCCAGGGATCTGTCTGCATTATCCTCATTATCAAGTACTGTATTGAAATCAAGACCGGTGTTATACGGCCTGAAGTTATATTCGGGATGGACATTATGAAGGAGCCACAGTCCGGATCCGTAGGATGCGGGGAACTGTGACAGGGTATCCTCGGAGAAGTCTCCCCTGTCGTCACCGTTCAGGATGAAGATATTATATTCGGTGACGGAACCGTCGAAGGAATTGACGGTAACCCTGATGACAGTCTCACCGGGAACAAGGTCCACACGAGTTCCTGAAGAGATCTCAGTCACGTCTCCGTTTACCACCAGCTCCACCGTCATATCAGCAGCATATCCCTCCTGGGATACAGCATTGACCATAAAGCTCTCGGAGTTTCCTCCTGTGGAATAACCGTAGTTGAGCACGGTCTTCTCAAATGAGGGAAAGACGTTCACAGCTCCGCCGTCAGTCAGGTTGCTGAGGCCGAATTCCGTGAGCACGCCGTTGATGGGAAGGAAACGGACATTGGAATACTCCGTCTCGATAACGTTATTGTTGAGATCCGCAAGGGATATCATCTGGCCTGAAAGGTCCACGCTTCCCGTCTGGGGAAGAGGTGTGGGAACAGCCGTTACCGGATCTTCAAGGACTGCCATATAGGCGCCGTCATATCTGGCCACATATCTGCTCTGCACCATGGTATATGTAACGGGATCCTCCTGCACAGAACATTCTGCTCCGCGCTCGACACGGACGAAGAACTTGTTGGCCACATCGGAAAGACCCGTCTCGGACTTGATGGCTTCTATATCCTGGGCTCTTCCGCGGAGGACCTCATAGTCAGATCCGGCAAGGTCGTTGGAGCCGATATACTCTCCGTAGGCATTATAGATAGTTACCTTTATATCATCGCTCATGCCCACGAAGTTGACATAAGCGTCCCTGTCCTGGGCATCGAACATATACCAGGAGATATCGGATCCCTGGTCGATGGAGCCCTGCTGGACATTGTCGTTTACGATGGTCATGCATCTGGGAACACAGATGTCGCCGCCGGCGATGATCTCGCCACGGCCGTCGGAGGAGCGGAGGAGGATGAGGACGCTGTGGTCTCCGGGATCCACTCCCGCAGTATCCCAGGCCATAACAAAATCAGATCCGCCCTCGGACTCTTCATCTGAGATATTGATATTTCCCTGATAGAGGACACCGTCCACAAAGAAGTCAGTCCTGACCTCATCACCGGTGGTCTCAAAGGATCCTTCCACCTTCCTGATGCCGATGGTGTATCCGTCCGTACCTTCCAGAGGCTTGGTGACAACACAGTTCTCAAAGCTGTCTCCGGGATCGGAGGAAACAGGTGTGGAGGATGCATAGGATGACTTGACGGCAACAGCCTGCTCGTTGATGGCATACATCCTGGAATGATCATCCAGGTCGGTCATGATCTTTGATACGATTATGGGATCCACATCGCCGTAGAGAGCAATGGAAAGGTCCTCGGCAAAAGCCTCATCATCCTTGTTCATGGACAGATAATCAGCAGACGTAAAGCTGCGGATAAGGTAGTCGCCC
>CACXGG010000223.1 GCA_902767145.1 Oscillospiraceae bacterium
CAGGTTCTCACCGTTCTTTACATAGAGGTCCGAGGTAATGATACCCACGGAGTCATTAATGTAATTTCTGATGGTGGACGCATCCGCTGTAAGGAGCGTATCGAAGGTAAGCTCATTTTCAAGTCCGTCCAGCTTGAAGGAGATGATACCCGGAGATGGTGCCGTGATCTTGGCGGCGTGATTCTCCAGCTGGGCCTCATATCCTGCCTCGTCGTTACGGAGTGTCCTGAGCCTCTCATCGTCGAACTCAAGTCCTGACAGCTCCGTCTCCCTCTGGGAAAGAAGTACAGATATGGATGATGAATAGGAAGCCATATCACTTACGTTGCCGTTCATGGCATCGATCCTGATCATATCCATGATGGGACCAAGGCTTCCGTTGATATTGTCATAGATGGAATCGGCACCTGTAGCAAGGCCCTCCATGATAAGTTCCTGCTGTACCTCTGAGATCTGGGACTGGGTGTCACGGAGATTGGATACCACCTGCTCCATATCGGAAGGCACCACCATGGCGATGTTCTGGCCTGCATTTACGCGGGAACCCTCTGTAGCCTGGGTTACAAGATCGCCCTCCGTGGCGGAGACCACAACCTCCTCGTCCCTGACGATAAGAGCCCTGGCACCGATGGTATGCTCAACGGAACCGCTGGTAATGAACTCCAGGTTAGGCTTTACAGCTATATAGTTAAATAAATGATGTACTACAAATATAAGAAGGGTCACGGCCATGAAGACAAGGCCTACTGTGACGATACTCGTCTTAAGTCCCCTGTTCCTGGCTCTCTTCCTTCTGTCCTTTGTGTAGGAATCCACCTTGCCGTGCTTGAGCTTTACGTGTCCATCAGGAGTAGTATTCTCTTTCTTAACAGGCTTTTCGGGCTTTACGGGCTTCTTGGAAGGAGCCTGCTTTACCACCTGGGCCTTTTTCTTCTTGTTCTTGAGCTCTGCGGAAGGAGGAGTCTTTCCCCTTACCTGGGAGCCCTTCTTCCCTGTAGGCTTTCTGTTGGCTGTGGTATTCCTCTTTACGCCGCCCTCAGGTGTCTTTCCTGCTGAAGGTTTGCCCTGTACCGGAGCTCCGGCAGGTCTTTTATTGGTATTAGTGTTCTTATTAATATTATTAGGGGCATTCTTTCCCGCAGGAGCATTCTGGGGCCTCTGGGCTCTCTGCTGACCGGGATTTCCCTGGGGCCTTCCCGCAGGAGCACCGTTGGGCCTTCCACCCTGTGGAGCCTTTCTCTTCTGACGGTTATTGGGACGTAAAGAAGGGGCAGGACGCTTTTTCTTCCCGCCGTCGTCTTTTTCGAACCACTGTTTCTCGTTTCCGTCAGCCATCTGTATCTCCTGTTTTTATTAACGACAAGTTTATGACAAAGCCAGCATAACTGCAAGCCTTGCCTGTTCGCTAACAAGTCCTCCCTGCATATAAGCGATATAGGGGGGCTTTATGGGACCATCGCAGGACAGTTCCGTGGTAGCGCCCTGGGTAAAGGCACCGGCAGCCATGACCACCTGGTCCTCATAGCCCGGCATATCCCAGGGTTCGGGTGTAACGAAGGAATCCACGGGCGAGCATGCCTGGATCTTTCCGCAGAAGTCCACCAGCTTCTTCTCATCCTCGAAGATGACTGTCTGGACGATATCGCCCCTTTCAGCATCCGAAGCGGGGGAAGTCTTTATTCCCGAAAGCTCGAACATCTTTGCTGCAAATACGGCTCCCTTAAGGCACTCAGCCACCACATGTGGAGCCATGAAAAGTCCCTGGGCAATGGTCCTGTTAAAGTTAAGGGTAGGTCCCACATGGGATCCAAGTCCGGGAGCAGTGATCCTCTGGGCCACCTTCTCCACAAGATCCTCTTTTCCTGCAACATAACCGCCGCTGGGGCAGAGTCCGCCGCCGGGATTCTTTATAAGGGAACCGGCGCAGATGTCGGCACCGAGTCCGCAGGGCTCATGTTTCTCTGTAAATTCGCCGTAGCAGTTGTCCACTGCCACGATGATATCCTCCCTGATACCGTGTACCAGATCGGCGATCGCCTTAATATCCTCACCCAGAAGAGCCCTTCTTCCTGTATAGCCTCTGGACTTCTGGATAAATACCATCTTCACCTGATCATCGATCTTAGTCCTGATGAGCTCCAGATCGGGAGAACCGTCTTCCTTAAGCTCCATCTCATCGTAGACGATACCGAAGTTAAGAAGGGATCCGTCGTAGGACTCCTCTGTGAGTCCGATGGTGGATGCAAGTGTATCGTAAGGCCTGCCTGTTACGGACAGGAGCTTGTCCCCGGGTCTTAAAAGGCCATAGAGCATGGAGGATATTGCCTGGGTTCCGGAACTTATCTGGATCCTGACATAAGCTTTCTCAGCCTCAAAGACCTCGGCGAAGATATCCTCGATCTTCTCCCTGCCGATATCGTCATAGCCATAGCCCGTGGTGCTTCCCATATGGACATCGGAGAACCTGTGTTTCCTGAAGGCCTCCAGTACCTTGAGCTGGTTATATTCCCTGATGGAATCTATATGCGCATAAACGTCAAATGCAGCTTCGTCTGCCTTGGCTGCAAGCGAAGCTGCTTCATTACTTACTCCGTAGATGGAATAGGGACTTTGGGTCATCAGATGCCGTAGACCTCCTTGTCATCAAGGACTTTGACACCTGCTGCCTCAAAATACTCAAGAGCCTTCTTATTGTCATCGACACGGATGACAACGACTGCATCAGAGGATGCACGTCCTACGAAAGCATAGAGATATTCAAGGGAGATACCGTTGGATGAAAGGATCTCCAGTACCTTATCGAGTGTTCCGGGCGTATCGGGGATAGCCACAGCGATAACATGTGTCTGGCTGACGGTAAATCCCAGGTTCTGAAGGACGATCTGTGCGTCATCAGGCTGGTTTACCAGCATCCTGAGGATACCGTACTCCGTAGTATCTGCGATATAGAGAGCTCTGATATCGATCTTGTTCTTTGCAAGGCCGCTGGTAACGTCTGCAAGTCTTCCGGATTCGTTCTCAAGAAATACGTTGATCTGCTTTACTGTCATGGGCCACCTCCGGGATGCTGTCTTTTTATGTACTGATTATACCATATCTTTTAATAATAAAAGAGAAACGGCAGATGATTTTACTCATCTGCCGCCGTGGCTTATGTAGATATCAACTGAGAGTTCAGTCCTTTTTCTGTCTGCTGTGGCATGTGCCGCTCAGGGCGCAGCCGCTGCAGTTGCATCCGCAGGAGGACTTGCCGTTCTTTTTGTCCTTCACCATAGACCTTATGGCCAGGAACATCAAGACAGCAACTATGGCTATGACTATTATGTTTCCGATGTTGTCAGTAAGAAACTGCTGCATGGCTTCCTCCTTTTTGAATGATTATATACTTTTTCCCTTTAAGACACACTGTCCAGGTTCTTAGGCTGCGGCCTTGCCATCATATAGATGATAAATGCTGCAACAGCGAGGGCAAATACAAGTCCGATGATATTGACGCTTCCTGTGAACATGAGTCCGAACTGATATACGATGAGTGACATCGCATATGCGAAGATACACTGATATCCGATGGCGAACCATGTCCACTTGTGGCTGTTCATCTCCCTCTTGATGGCACCGATGGCTGCAAAGCAGGGTGCGCAGAGAAGGTTGAAGATCAGGAATGAAAGTCCTGCCAGAGGAGTCAGTCCCTCGAAGTCAAGGACACCGAATACACCGACGACCTCTCCCTTAGCCACAAGGCCCATGACAGTAGCAACTGTAGCTCTGATATTTGCAAAGCCCAGAGGAGCGAAGATCCACTGTACTGCACCACCGATGATGCCCAGAACGGAATCCTCCAGTTCCATATCGGGATTGAAGCCACCCTTTCCGAAGACGGAACCGAGCCAGATGAACACAGAGGAAAGAAGGATTATCGTTCCAGCCTTCTTGATGAAGGACCAGCCTCTCTCCCACATTGACCTTAAGAGGTTTCCGATAGTAGGCCAGTGATATGCGGGGAGCTCCATTACGAAGGGAGCGGGATCGCCCGCAAACATCTTTGTCTTCTTGAGCATGATACCGGAGATGATGATAGCGGCAATGCCGAGGAAGTAAGATGCAGGAGCAACCCATGCACCGCCCAAGAGTGAATCCTTGAAGAGGGCAGCTGCGATAAGTGCGATAATAGGAAGCTTAGCA
>CACXGG010000224.1 GCA_902767145.1 Oscillospiraceae bacterium
TCGATCTTTACGGAAAGATAGTTTACCTTGAAGGCATGGCCCAGCATCTGCTGATAACCGGAGTTATCTGGAAGATAAACATATGCATCATATCCGTCAAGCTCCTCTGCCTTATCATCGAGATAATCGATAACAGGTACATATACCTGATTCCAGAGGGAATCGGGATCATTGAGGGGATCATCTGACCTGACACCGCAGCAATAATATTCTCTGGTGTAATAGGAACTGCTTTCAAAATAATCGTCAAGGTCCTTATCGAAATTATCTTCGTAGACCAGCATCCAGACGATAAACTGAAGTCCCCTTTCATCCTTTACGTTATTGAAATAATCAAGGTATTTCTCTGCAACATCGCTCTCTTCAGAAAGCTCAACGATGAGATCATAGACTGCATCAGGATCATATGCCATGGCAAGGAGCCTGTTCCTTGTCTCATCAGAATAACCATCCTTTTCAGAAAGAAGGATCCTTGAATAGAGCCTGTTGGACGGTGATGACTTATTTGAATTAAGGCAGAATGCCCATCCGGAGATGACGTTTCCTTCACTGTCCTTGATGATATCCTTCTTACCATAGCTGGTAATGTAATAATCCTCGGAACCATCAGCGGCCTTGGAATTATTTACGAAGAAAGTCATGGGGATGCAAAGAGCGATGATAAGTACTAATAAAACAGCAATAAATGAATGCTTAGTGCGACACATATTTATCCCTCCTATATACTAGAAAAACGCACCTGTTAACAAACCATTCACATTTTATTAATACAAAATACTTATGTCAACGAATATTTAGGATTTCTTACAATTTTATAAAAGGTGCAGCAAAAAACTGCACCTTTTATGTGTGAAATACTAGTACTTTTATACAATTATTGCTTATTTTGCTTTTATATATCCTTTTTTTGCAAGAAGTTCAGCAGTAAGCATACCGCCGCCGGCTGCACCTCTTAAGGTATTGTGGGAGAGGCAGGTAAACTTGTAATCGAAGATATTATCCTCACGGAGTCTGCCTACGGATACACCCATTCCGTTCTCATAATAAGCATCGAGAGCGGGCTGAGGCCTGTTGTCCTCGTCGATGTACTGAAGGAACTTCTTGGGAGCTGAAGGAAGGTTCAGCTTCTGAGCCTCTCCCTCATACTCATTCCATGCCTTGATCATCTCTTCCATGGAGGGCTTGTTCTCAAAGGATACGCTTACTGCTGCAGTATGACCTTCCTGAACTGCTACCCTGTAGCACTGGGCAGAGATAACAGGGTTCTTTGCCAGCTCGATATGGTCTTCTGCAAAGCTTCCCCAGACCTTGAGGGGCTCCTTCTCGGACTTCTCCTCTTCACCGCCGATGTAAGGGATCATATTGCCCACCATCTCAGGCCAGTCTTTAAAGGTCTTTCCTGCTCCGGAGATAGCCTGGTAGGTGCAGACTGAGATCTGCTTGATACCGTTCTTAAGGAAAGGAGTAAGGGCAGGGACATAAGACTGGATGGAGCAGTTAGGCTTAACTGCAACAAATCCTCTCTTTGTGCCGAGCCTCTTCCTCTGTGCATCTATAAGAGCAGCGTGGTCAGCATTGATCTCGGGGATGATCATGGGAACATCCTCAGTCCATCTGTTGGCTGAGTTGTTGGAGACTACAGGAGTCTCGAGCTTTGCGATCTTCTCCTCAAGGGCTCTGATCTCATCCTTCTTCATATCTACAGCGCAGAATGTAAAGTCAACCTGGCTGCAGAACTCTTCGATATTATCAGTTCCGTATACGATCATATCCTTTACATATTCAGGCATGGGGACATCGATCTTCCATCTGTCACCACATGCATCCTCATAACGCTTACCGGCAGATCTGGGTGATGCGCATACCGCTACGCACTCAAACCAGGGATGGTTATCAAGGAGCGTGATGAACCTCTGTCCTACATAACCCGTAGCTCCGATAACGCCTGCTCTGATCTTCTTTTCCATGTTGTTTTTTCCTCCTGAATGTCCGTCTGTGATGGACATTTGTATTTCTAATGTAGACAATATTAGCATAACGATTTTTAAATAACAAGTTTGATATGCTAAAAAATAGAGGCCCCCTTATGCTAAAATATAGCTAATATGACAAAGGAGCAGCCTATGATCTCATTTCCCGTACTCGATCAGTATGCAAATTACATGCTCGCCGTTTTAGGCAGGGCCGAACTGACCGTCACGGAATATAAATATGATATAGTCTGCTTCTTCCGTTTCTGGAAAAAAGACCATAATAAAGTCCCGGACGATATTCCCTTCGACGAGATAGAACTCGATGATATAGATGAAAAGGCCATCAACAAGGTTACCACCGACGATCTCATGGTCTTCCTCATCTGGCTCTCCAGGGAGAGAAAGCTGTCAAATTCCAGCCGTGCCAGAAGGATCGCCTCCCTTAAGAGCTTCTTTAAGTACTGCCACTCCAAAAAGCACTTTATTGACCAGAACCCCGCGTATGATCTGGAGACACCCAAGCAGGCAAAGAGAAATCCAAAGTATCTCACCCTCCAGCAGAGCACCGATCTTCTGAAGACTGCTTATGAGGCCCCCAGGGCTTCCAATGAGAGGGACTTCTGTATGCTCACCCTGTTCCTTAACTGCGGCATGAGACTTTCGGAACTTAGGGGCATCGATATAGATGATATTCACGGAACAACTCTTACTGTTATAGGTAAAGGTAATAAGGAAAGGACCATATATCTGAACGATGCCTGTATCGAGGCCATAGATGACTGGATGAAGGTCAGGTCTACCTTAAAGATCAAGCCTTCGCATAAGAAGGCCATGTTCGTCTCAAAGCAGGGCAACAGGATATCGGATGACATGATACAGATCGCCATCAAGCGTCTCATGACCGAGGCCGGTATCGATACAAAGGTATATTCTGTCCATAAGCTCAGGCATACCGCAGCAACTCTTATGTATAAATACGGAAATGTTGATATCAGGGCTCTTCAGCAGATCCTGGGACACCAGAGCGTCTCCACTACCCAGATATATACCCACGTGGATGACCAGCAGCTGCAGGAGGCCGTAAACAGAAATCCCCTGGCGGGATTCGATCCCGAAAAGACCTGATAGGAGGAACTTTTATGAAACTTGCATTCTTCGACACAAAATCCTACGACCGTGAAGTATTCGAGCCTAAGCTCAAAAAGTCAAAGATAAGGGTCAAGTTCTTCGACACAAGGCTCTGCGAGGATAATATAGCCCTGGCCAAAGGTTTTGATGCCGTATGTGTCTTCGTAAATGATGAGGTCAACAGCAAGGTTATTGATACGCTCGGGAGCTATGGGGTAAAGTTTATCGCATTAAGATGTGCAGGTTTCAATAATGTGGACTATAAATATGCCGCAGAAAAAGGCATATCTGTTGTCCGTGTTCCCGCCTACTCCCCTTACGCAGTAGCAGAACATGCCATGGCTCTCCTTTTGACTATAAACAGGAAGATCCATAAGGCATATCTCCGCACCCGCGACTTCAATTTTGCCCTCAAGGGTCTCACCGGGTTTGACCTTCACGGCAAGACCGTGGGCGTCATCGGTACAGGTAAGATCGGCCGTGTATTCATTGATATATGTAAGGGCTTCGGCATGAACGTCATCGCCTACGACAAGTTTCCCATGGAGGGATCAGATATAGATTACAGGTCCCTGGAGGAAGTATACAGGGATTCCGATATCATCTCCTTCCACTGTCCCCTGACAGAAGAGACATATCACATGTTTAATCTCGGGACCATCAACAAGGTAAAGAAAGGCGTAGTCATCATCAATACGTCACGTGGCGCCCTCATCGATTCAGAGGCTCTTCTCAAGGGACTGCTGCAGAAAAAGATCGGAGCTACATGTCTTGATGTTTACGAAGAGGAAAGCGGTTACTTCTATGAGGATTTCTCAGGCGAGATCATTTCCGATGAAGTCCTCTCAAGGCTAATATCCCTTCCCAATGTAATAGTCACATCACATCAGGCTTTCCTAACAAAGGAAGCTCTGGAAAATATAGCCGATACTACCATAGAGAACCTTATTACTCTTGAAAAGGAAGGAACTTCACCCAACGAAGTCAAATGATTGACCACCACCTGAGGTGACACATGGGGACGTATCTCCAGTTGACACAAACTGACACAAGGGGACGTATCTCTTAGTGACACACTAAAGCGTGTCAGACGAGATACGTCCCCCAGTGTCAGTTTTATTTATCAGCCTCTGGTGGCGGAAGGTTCGGTCTCGGCGATGACAGGAGCAAGAACAGGAGCTTCAGTAGCTTCTGATTCAACGGAGTCAGCCTCGCCTTCCTCATTTACGGGTACGTTGGGATACTTTACTCCCAGCGGATAGTAAGGAATGACCGTTACATATTTTTCCTGAAGGTTTGAATCCTCGTAGATCTTATTCTCTTCTGCCAGAGGCTCATCCCTGTAAGGGAGAGTGATGGCAGCTGTACTTACAGCCCAGATAACAAGGGTCAGGAGTACAAGCTGGATTATAAGAAGAGGCGTCACCGGGAAAAGATCCATGATCTTCTGCCAGGACTTGGCACTCTTGCTCCTCTTTGTATCAGAAGAGATGAATTCTGCTACCTTATAGCCAGTGGAGTCGATCTTTGCCAGGATCTTTTCCAGCATGAAGTTTCTTGTATATTCGTCCAGGGTCCTGGGAGCGAAGGTGACATTTTCGGGAAGAGGATACTTCTCTACTATCTCCTTTGCGTTCTTCAGAAGGATCTCACCGAAGGTATAGACCACGTCTTCTCCCTTCAGGACTGATCTCTGCTGATATGTATCCAGATATGACTTGACGATGGCCTGCTCGGCTCTCGTGGTCTCCTTGGTGATATCAAATACCGAGGAGTATACCATCTCCACCGTGCTCTGGTAGAAATCGGTTATATTGTCTCTGTTAAGTTTCTCATTCCACAGGTCCATCGTAGTAACCTCCCTGTCCGTCGGGATCAGGATACTGACCCGGCTCATGGTAGTAGGCTCCTCCATTGGGATCCTGATACATGCTGGGATCGTAAGCCTGCTGCGTGGGATCCTGATAGTAAGCATTAGGATCCTGATAGTATCCGTTATTTTCCTGCTCCATTGCATAAGCCTGGGCTATGGGATCGTAAGGTGCAGGTGCCTGATAAAGATCAGTTGCTGCCTCCATGGCATAGGCCTGGGCAATAGGGTCGTTTGCGGGATCGTAAGGAACCTGGGGCGCAGGTGCGGGAGCCTGCTCAGGGGCAGGAGCAGCTGCAGCCTTCTCCTTCTTCTTCTTTCCCTTCTTCTCCTTCTTAAGGGTAGGATCCTTATCGTCTACATCATTGGAGAATGCAGACATGGGATAAAGGAAGGAACAGATGAAGAGGATGATCAGTGCGATAACGAGGACGATCCTCATATCGAAGATAAATGCCAGAGCGAATACGGGAAGTCCTGCGAAGATACCTGCTGCGAAGGAAAGCTCCGCTGCCCTTCTGAGGTTTCCCTTGATCCTGTTATTGGCAAGAAGGAACAGTACATAGAGATAGTAGTAATCGTGGATGCCGAGGCTGATACCAAGGAGAGCCACTGTAACAACAAGGATCTTGGCAGTGGGCATCAGTGCAAAGACAAGGATACCGATACATACGCAGAGGGATGAGATCATTACCCTTACCTTTGATGTGAGCACATGTGCGAACCTTCCCTTGATGATAAGGCCAAGGACACATGCCGAGAAAGTGGTAACAAGGAAATAGAAGGAAGATGTGGCAAGTGAGATACCCACCGTCTCCAGGTAGTTGGGGATAAATCCGAGCAGGAATGATGCCACGGTACCAAGGACGAAGAATGTGGATGTCAGGAATCTTCCTGTGTACTTATTGCTAACGAGTTCAAGCCATCTGTTGACGGGCATATAGGACTCTCTTACAGGGCTGTTGTCCTTCATGAAGAAGATGATGCCTATGGATGTAAGGAGCAGTGCCGCACCGCCGATGAGATATACCACCAGCATGCCGAATCTCTCAAAGCAGATACCTGCGATGACAGTACCTACGGATATACCCAGGAAGTAACCTACAGACTGGATATTATGGACCGTCCTGTCGTCAAAGTCCGCATAACCGAGCTTGCCTGCATTGATCCTGTAGTCACGGAGTGCATCGAAGGGCATTCCGAAGCAGAATGCGATGGGCATGAGAAGGATCAGCATAACCACTGCACTGTCAGCGATACCTGCTGCAACGCTGAGGATATAGCCCAGGGCAACTGATACGAGGAGCGCGATCCTTCCGGTGAGCTTGAACTTAAGTGTCTTTCTGAGGCTGGAGAATCCGAAGAAGCCTGCAGTGTAAAGGATAAGGCCCAGAGCGATAAGGATCTGGATAACGAAAGGCTTATATTCGGAGAATTCGTTCCTTATGTAGTTGGCTATGATCACCGGAGGCATTACTGCACCAAGAGCCATGAAGAATGACAGGAACCTGATGGCACCGTCGCCATACATGATGAGGACGGGAACATTTCCTGCGATACCCTTTGAGAGCGTGGTAACAAAGAGATTGAGCTCGAAGATTATGATGCCCATGGAAACGGCGATGGCAAAGATGGTAAGGATCCAGCTCAAAGACATGCCGTTAACGGTGCTGGTATAGTCAGATGCGGGCATCCTTACTTCCAGGATACCTGCAACGGTATTCTCAGAGGAGATGATGGGTGCGATGGCGCAGACATACTCAACGCCTTCCTCATCAGTCCTCTTGGTAAAGGATTCCACCTGTTCCTCAAAGCAGGTATTATACTCATCGCCTACACCTGAGAGGTAGTACTGCTCATTACTGTTATAGTCTGATGAGGTATAGAGCCTGAGGAAGGAGTTTCCTGCTTTTGTATATATATCAACTATATAAGGCTTATCCGGAGCATAGTTATATATCTCCAGGGGATAAGTCATACCTTCGTTTATCTTCGTATGGCCAAGGGCTGTGGAGGATGCAACGGCTATAGCCTGCATGGACTCCGCCCTCTCGCTCTCAAGGACGACTGTATATGTATCCGTGAGCATGTTGGACATTACAAGGAGCACGATAAGGACGATAACAAAGCAGTATCCGATGGTGGATGCTATAGTCCTTCTCTCGCGGAGCTTTCTGATCTCACCTGATGATCTGCTCATAAGCGCTGTCCTCCCTTCGAAGATCTCCTGATCATCTTGGGTATCAGGGTCTGGATGACGAAGATGATGATACCGGCAAGTACAGAGATGATAACTGCACCAAGGATCCTGCCTTCAAGGGTATCGCCCAGGTCATCGAGAGGAGTGAAACTGCACTTATACTCGAAAACGGCAACACAGCGTCCGCTGCTGTCGGCAATGGGAACGAGAACACTCTCAAAGTTCTCACCGCCGATGACTGCCGTGGAATTATCTGCGGACAGCCACTCAGAGATATCCTTCTGGGTAACTGCAAAATTATCCGCGGAATCAGCACCATGGCTCAAAAGGAGCGAGAGCTGACCGTCGGAATAAAGGAACATTGCATATGATTCTGTAGTAAAGCTGTTGGTGGACGTCTCCGCCAGCATAAGGGAGAATACATCGCCATATTTCTGTGCTGCGGATGCGGGATCGCCGATGACCTCATCTCCGTTCACTGTGATCTTCACAAGGTCACAGACCTGGTTGATCTTCTTATCAGCTATAGCTTTAAATTCGTCCTCAAACTGAAGTCGCATATGGTGTACCGCAAAGGATACGGACATTATGGACAACAAAAGCGAGACAACGATGAGAATGACAGCTCTGACGATACGGTTGAGCATCTCAGACTGATTTACCGACCGATTCTCCATTTATTCGCCTCTCCTAAAACACATTACTACAAATCTATTATACATTTTTTATTAAAAATCCAATAAAAATTATTTTAATCCCGATACAAGATCCTTGAACAGGTCTCCCCTGTGCTCAAAATGCCTGAAATGATCGTAGGAAGTACCGATATTCGACATGATGACCAGCTCCCCGGGACGGGCCAGGCTCCTTGCCTTAGAAAGTGCCTCCTTCATATAGCCGATGACGGCTTCCCTGCTTTCCGGGAATTCATATACATCAGTGGTTCCCTCACCTATCTCGATGAACTGATATTCCCTGCCCTTAGCCTCCTTTTCCAGGATATCCCTGACGAAGGGAGCATTTGATCCGTAGATCACGATCCTGTCGCTGACATTTAAGATGGCATCTCCAAGACCGTCATAGATACACTTCTTGTCGGCACCGCCGCAGATAAGGACTCCCTTTTCGCCCCTTCCGTAAAGTGCCTTCATGGTATTCATTGTCCTGTTGGGGGAAGTATCGATGGAGGAGTTATAATACCTTGCTCCGTCGATTTCCCTTATAAACTCTATCCTGTGGGGAACTCCCTTGAACTCCCTGGCAACCTTTGCCATGGCAGAAGGGTCCACAAAACCCTCCACTGCGCAGATGGCAGCAAGATAGTTCTCAACATTATGCTTTCCGGGGATGAAGATATCCTTCTCGGCTACTATCTTCTCTTTCCTGCCGTTCTTTTCGTAGATAAGGTATCCGTCCTCCATATATGCTTTTCCATAGAGGACATCATCCCCTGCTCTGGAAGTCACGGAAGGCTCAAGAGCGAAAAAGTCCGTCTTTCCCCTGACCTCATCCTTCATATTAAAAGTGATGTCGTAACCGGCGTTAAGGACAGTCTTATCGCAGGGGGACTGGTAAAGGAAGATATTCTTCTTGGAATCGATATATTCATCGTAATCCTTGTGGAAATCAAGATGGTTGGGGGTAACGTTGGTGACGATGGCCACATCAGCGCTCTTTCTCATACCCATGAGCTGGAAGGAGGAAAGCTCCAGGACCACCATATCCTCCTCTTTCATGTTAAATACTTCAGAAAGAAGTGGCGTTCCGATATTGCCGCCGAGCCATACCCTGTAGCCTCCGGCCTTGAGCATCTCGCTTACAAGGGTCGTGGTGGTGGTCTTTCCGTCAGATCCGGTAATACCGAAGATCCTGCAGGGGCAGATGGACATAAAGAGCTCCATCTCTGTGGTAAGGATGGAACCTTTAGCCTTCGCAGCCTGAAGCTCAGGTGTCTCATATCTCATCTTGGGAGTCTTAAAGACATAATCGAACTTTCTGTCGGACAGTGCGCCGAGATATCCCTCTCCAAGGGACCAGGACACCTCTATCCCTTCAGAGGAAAACTCCTCCATGACATCAGAGATGGCAGGATCGTCCGCGCCGTTCTTGTCAAAAGCAGTAACCTCGGCACCCAGGCCCACCAGCCACTTTATAAGAGGCCTGTTGGAGATACCTACGCCGATGACGGCTGCCTTTTTCCCCTTTATATCTTTCTTAAATCCTTCAAGCTTAAGGTTCATGTTCTTTCCTCCGATATTGTCCCGTCAGTATATGATGCATAGAGCTTACTGTAAAAACCGCCTTTTCCGATAAGCTCTTTATGTTTTCCGATCTCACTTATCCTGCCGTTTTCCATAACGACTATCATATCCGCATCCACGATAGTTGACAACCTGTGGGCGATGATAACTCCCGTCCTCCCCGAAAGAAGTTCCTTTACGGCCCTCTGTATCCTTACCTCCGTGAGGATATCCACCGATGAAGTGGCCTCGTCCAGGATGAGTATGGAAGGGTCACTGACCATTGCCCTGGTTATGGCAAGGAGCTGACGCTGACCTTCCGATATATCATCACGCGAAGAAGATATCTCTTCTCGGTATTTATTCGGCAATTTCCTTATGAAGGAATGGGCTCCGGAGGTCCTGGCAGTCTCCACTGCCTGCTCTTCCGGTGTATCAGGCCGTCCGTAGATGATGTTTTCAAGTATGGTGGCATTCTTAAACCAGGTATCCTGGGTAACGACGCCTATATATCTTCGAAGATCCTCTCTGCTTATGGTCTTTATGTCCACTCCGTTTACAAGGATCTGTCCCTCGTCCGGCTCATAGAACCTCATGAGGAGATTGATGAGGGTGGTCTTTCCGCATCCCGTGGGACCTACGATGGCACAGGATGTACCCGGGGCTACCTTAAAGGAGACATTATCTATGACCTTTGTGCCTTTTACGTAGGAGAAGGATACGTTTCTGAACTCGATCTCAAAGTCACCCTCCGGCTCCCAGATAAGATCCTCACTACCCTTCTCCTTATCAAGTTCCTCCTCGTCCAGGAATCCGAAGATCCTGGAAAGGCAGGCAAAGGAATCGGAGAGCTCGGTATATACCGAGGCAAGATCGTTAAAGGGCTTCATATACTGGGCGGCATAAGCAAGAAGTGCAGCCAGGGATCCCACGGTAAGAAGTCCGTTTACTGAGAACCTGGCTCCGATAAGGGCAACTACTGCGTAGATAAGTGCATTTACAAATCTGGTAGAAGGATTTGTAAGGGATGACACGAAGGTGGCCTTTACGGAGTTTCTTCTGTAGCTTTCGTTTATATCATCAAAATCATTACATACTGTATCGGCGGTATTAAATACATGTACCGTCCTGAAGTTTCCCGCCATCTCTGAGATGAAAGCTGTCTGCTTCGACCTGATGGAAGACTGCTCCTTAAAGTAGTTAAAGGACCTGCTTGCGATGAAATAAGAGACTATAAATGACAGCGGCGTAAATACGAGTACCAGGAGAGCGATCCTGATATCGATGGTCATCATGATGATAAATGTGATGATAATGGATGTGATGCCGTAGAAGAACTGGTCAAGGAACATTATCATTCCGTCCCCCACAGTCTCGCAGTCATTTATGATCATGCTCTGGATACTTCCTGCTGATGTCCTGTCAAGGAAGGATACCGGGAGCTTTCTGATCTTGCCGTAGGAACGGGACCTCAAGTCTGCCACTGCCTTATAGGAGACACTTATATCGACTCTCGTGAGTATAAATCTGGTGATACCAGAAAGAGCTATGAATATAAGGGCATATATAAGATACTTCTTAAGATCCTCCATCCTTATATCACCTTCAGTCAGGCAGTCGATGGCCTTACCTGCAAGATAGGGTATGGTCATGGCAAGGGCCGATGATGTAAGTGACGTGATCATGGAAATGATCAGAAGTCCCTTCGATCTTCCCAGTATCCTCATGAGCCTTAAGGCGGTGCGCTTCTTATCCATGATCAGGCACCCTCCTTCTGAAGCTCATAGAGTCTTCTGTAATTTTCGGACAGTTCCAGAAGTTCCTTATGGGGAGCGAAAAAGCTGACCTTCCCATCCTCCATGAGAAGGATCCTGTCTGCCCTCATTACGCTCCTGATCTTCTGGGAAACGATTATAGTGGTGGGATCTCCCTTATACTTCAGGATATTCCCTATAAATCTTCTCTCGGTGGCACCGTCCAGGGCTGAAGTTGAATCGTCCAGGATGATAAGTCCCGGTCTTCCCGCCAGGGTCCTGGCGATACCGATCCTCTGCTTCTGTCCTCCGGAAAGGCCTGCTCCGTTAGATGTGAGCTGTGTAAAGGCACCGTCCTTCTTCGAGGCAAGGACATCTTCAAGGCAGGAAGCCTTAACGGCATCATCCACATCCTCTTCACTTATATCCTCCCTGTCCAGGGTTATGTTGTACTTGATGGTACCTGTAAATATCTTCGCTCTCTGAAGGCAGATACCGACAGCTGCCGCCAGGGACTTTCTTCCTATGTTCTCGATCTTCCTGCCGTCTATGAGGATCTCTCCTTCATAGTCGGGATAAAGACCTGCTGCCAGATTGGCTACTGTGGATTTACCCGATCCGGTCATTCCGATGATACCCACGGTCTGGCCCTTCTCCACCTTGAAGGATACATCCTCCAGGGTATCTTCACTGTTTCCTTCAAACCTGAAGGTGACGTTCTTAAATTCAAGGGAGTGTGCAGCGTGGGGCTCATGGATGATCTCGCTCTCCTCAGCTGCCCGGTCGATAACACCAAGCATCTTTTCCACCCTGTCGGCACAGGAGGCAGCACGGCTTACTGTAACTATGAGATTAGCCAGCTTTATGAGCTCCACCAGGATCTGGGACATGTAATTATAAAGTGCGATGATCTCACCCTGGGTAAGTGTACCGGAGTCGATCCTTATGGCTCCCTTATAGATCAGGAAGCAGATAGCCAGGTTGATGATAAGAAATGTAACGGGGTTGAGGAATGATGATATGCCTGCGGCATAGACCTGCTCCTTACGGAGCTTTACTGATCTCTGCCTGAAGCTTTCATAATCGTCCTCACTTCTGTTAAATCCCCTGATGACCTTTGTTCCTGCAAGGCCGTTCTCGCTCATGCCCGCCAGGTCATCAAGACCGCTCCTTGTCTCCTTATATGCAGGGATGGCCCTGCTCATGTTAAATGATATGAAAAGTGACAGGACAAGTACTGCCGTGATGATGATCAGGGACATCTTCGGATCTATGACAAAGGACATGATAATGGCGCCGATGACCACCATGGGTGATCTCAGCACGAGTCTGAGGGTCAGGTTGATGCCGCTCTGGATCTGGTTTATGTCTGAGGTAAGTCCGGTGACGATCTTTGATGATCCCGTCTTCTCGAAATTGGTAACGGACAGATGGAGCATCTTCCTGAAAAGGTCGGACCTTATATCCGATGCGATGCCCGCCGCCGAATATGATGCGAAATACTGGGCCAGGAATGCACTGGCAAAACCTATTACGGCAAACAGAAGAAGGATCATGAAGGATCTTCTGATATAGGCGGGGTCTCCCCCTATGATGCCCTTATCGATGATACCTGCGATCA
>CACXGG010000225.1 GCA_902767145.1 Oscillospiraceae bacterium
CTGCTTACTCCAACATCAAGATCGCTGCTCAGAACTGCCACTTCGAAGAGAAGGGTGCATTCACAGGCGAGATCTCTCCCCTCTGGCTTGCTAAGATGGGCGTAACATACTGCATCATCGGCCACTCCGAGAGAAGAGAGTACAACGCTGAGACAGACGAGACAGTAAACAAGAAGGCACTTGCTCTTCTTAAGTATGGTGTTAAGCCCATCATCTGCTGCGGTGAGTCCCTTGCACAGCGTGAGGCTGGCGAGACATTCGATTGGATCAAGGGTCAGATCGTTGGCGCTTTCAAGGATATCCCTGCTGAGAAGCTCTGCCAGATCACTATCGCTTATGAGCCTATCTGGGCTATCGGAACAGGTAAGACAGCTACTGATGAGCAGGCTGAGGAAGTTTGCAAGTTCATCAGAGGCGTTATCGCTGAGCTCTACTGCGACAAGTGTGCAGAGGCTATGACGATCCAGTACGGCGGATCCTGCAATGCCAAGAATGCTGCAGGGCTCTTCGCTCAGAAGGACATCAACGGTGGCCTCGTAGGCGGCGCTTCCCTCAAGGCTGAGGATTTCTCCATCATCTGCAACGCTTGATAGAGAATAATAACTAAACAAACCCAAAACGGGCTGTCTTCTAAACAGAAGACGGCCCGTTTTCTTTGCCCCGGCTTTTCGTTGCCGATATCGGTAATGAAAACCCTCTTTTTCGGTAATTTTAGGAAATAGAACCGGCAAAAACGTTTTTTGATAAGGAAATATCTATATAATTGAAGTTACTGTCTGTAAATGCTAATATTCTTATTATAAATAATAAGGAGTTGGTGGTTATGTGGTATTACATTCTTGCCGGAGCTATCATGATCTGGAGCTTTGTCGTCCAGATATCTTTGCAGGGAAAGGCCAAAAAGGGTGCTACGATGCCTGCCAACGTCACCGCTAACGAAGTGGTACAGCAGATGCTTCAGGACCACGGGATAACCGGTATCACCATCTGTCACAAGAATGGTGAGCTTACAGACTGCTATTCACCCAGAGAGGGTAAGATATATCTTTCCGATACGACTTATAACCAGGCAACCGTAACGGCTGTTGCCGTTGCTGCCCATGAGTGCGGACATGCCATCCAGGACCATGAGAGGATGCTGATCTACAGGATCAGGCAGTTCCTGGCACCTGCAGCAGGCTTCTGCTCCAGTGCATCCTGGATAATCGTCATGGCAGGCCTTGTCATCGCCGGAGTTGCAGAGCACGGCGGAGAGCTTGGATTTACCATCTGTAATCTGGGAATACTCGTATATATGGTTACATTCCTCTTCTATCTGGTAATGCTCCCTGTGGAGCGCAATGCCAGCAGAAGGGCATATAAGGACATGAAGCAGACAAGCTGGATCAGGGAAGAGAACAGGGCATATGCTTATAAGATCCTGAGAGCTGCAGGAGATACTTACGCTATCTCACTTGCATCCTCGGCACTTACATTGTTCAGGCTCCTTCTCATAAGGAACAGCGTAAGGGGCAGAAGAAGATAAGACAGACCGGAGGTTAGTTATGGAAGGCTTTTCTTTTATCGATGACAAGGGAACATTCAGGCTCAAGGATCCTGATAACTACAGTTATCTCTATTTCCCTGTAGGAAGCGCCGAGAACGGCATGATGGGATCTGTTACACCCCAGCTGGGAGGAGATCTCAAGACATCACAGAACACATTCTTCCTGGAGCCCGTATCATCGGATAATCTCCATAACAACAGATCCACCAGGAATTTCTGGCTTTGCCTTTCTGACGGTAAGCTCGTATCCGCTACAGGTGCTTCAGCACTTCAGCACGCGCTCCGCACCACATCTTCCAAGGATGATGTAACCCTTGAGGCAGGTATGCTCTGGCAGAAGACAGAGAGGGTGATAAACGGAACAGGACTTAAGACGGAAGTCCTGACATTCGTTCCCGTTGAGACATCTGATAAGGTGGAGCTTACAAAGGTCACTGTTGAGAATATCTCCTCAGGTGATATCACATTTACTGCAACTGCCGGTGTTCCCATCTACGGAAGATCCGCAGACAATATAAGAGACCACAGAAACGTTACTTCCATGCTCAACAGGATGGTGGTCACAAAGAACGGTATCGTAAACGATCCCACACTTACATTTGATGAGCGCGGCCACAGAAGAAATGTCATAGAGTATGGCTTCTTTACTGCTGAGGGAGACGGCACTGCACCTGTTTCCTTCTGCCCTCTTGCAGAGGACTTCATAGGTGAGGGTGGAGCTTTCGATAACCCCACATATCCCGTTACAGGAACACCTGCTTCTGCTGCCGGCGATATAGTCAAGGGATTTGAGGCTGTAGGCGGAGCAAGGTTCGCTCCCGTTACATTAAAGCCCGGTGAGAAGAAGAGCTATATCTTTGCTCTTTCTATCGGTGAGCTGGACCGTCCTTCCGATACAGATAAGGATCTTACTGCTTCCGCTGAGAAGCTGGAAAAGACAGTTATTAAATATCTCGATTCCAAGGTATTTGATGAAGAACTTGCCAAGAATATCGAATACTGGGATAAGAAGACGAATATCTCATTTGTCACAGGAGATAAGTCCTTTGACAACTGGATGTACTGGGTAGGCATCCAGCCTATCCTCAGAAGGATCTACGGCTGTTCCTTCCTTCCCCACCACGATTACGGTAAGGGCGGAAGAGGCTGGAGAGACCTCTGGCAGGACTGCCTTGCCCTGATCATCATGGATCCCAAGGATGTAAGGGGAATGCTGATCGACAACTTCGGCGGCGTCAGGACAGACGGAACGAATGCCACCATCATCGGTAACGGCAGAGGAGAGTTTATCGCTGACAGGAACGGTATCACCAGAGTATGGATGGATCACGCCATGTGGCCCTTCATGACCATGGATCTTTATATCCGTCAGACCGGCGACCTGGGTATCCTGAACGAGGAAGCACCTTATTTCATCGACAGGCAGATCATGAGGGGTGAGAAGCTCCTTGATGCTGATATAAGCACGGATAACCTCCATTCTGAAGGAACGGTCCTTGAGCACCTTCTGCTCCAGAACCTGGCAGCTTTCTTCGATGTCGGTGACCACGGCCACATGAAGCTTCGCGGAGCTGACTGGAACGATGCCCTTGATATGGGTAAGGATAAGGGTGAGAGCGTTGCCTTTACAGCAGCTTACTGTGGTAACTACAGACGTCTTGCCAAGATCCTCAGGAAGTACAAGGAAGTCATGGATGTGGATGAGATCGACGTGGCTGCTGAGATCGACAGCCTTCTCGGTGTTCCCGGGGAGTGGCGCATGAGATCTGTTCTCGAGGGTTACTGCGAGAGAGTATCCATCGGGTTCGGCGGAGCCAAGATGAGCATGGATATCGAAGAACTGGCAGCTGACCTTGAGGCCAAGGCAGATCATATAGAGAAGCATATCCGTGAGACAGAGTGGTTCACGGACAGCAACGGATATTCAAGATTTAACGGTTACTACGATAATGACGGCATCGCCCTTGAGAAGACAAAAGAGCCCAACATGATGCTCACAAGTGAAGTGTTCACTGTAATGTCAGGTATCGCAGATAAGGATCAGGTAAAGGAGATCGTACGTTCAGCTGACAGATATCTCTATGATCCTTCACTGGGCGGTTATAAGCTCAATACTAACTTCAATGAGATCAAGACAAATATGGGAAGGATGTTCGGATTTGCCTACGGACAGAAGGAGAACGGAGCAGTCTTCTCACATATGACGGTAATGTTCGGAAACAGCCTCTATCAGAGAGGTTTTGCTGAGGAGGGATGGAAGGTCATCTCATCGCTCTATAAGCATGCTACAGACTTTAAGAGCAGTAAGATCTATCCCGGTATCCCTGAGTACTTTGATCCCAAGGGAAGAGGCGTATATCACTATCTTACAGGTGCAGCCAGCTGGCTCATGCTCACTGTCCTTACAGAGATGTTCGGCGTAAAGGGTGATTTCGGAGATCTTATGTTCGAGCCCAAGCTGGTGGCAGGACAGTTTGATGATAAGGGATGTGCTTCTGTATCCTTCGAGTTTAACGGTGATCCCATCACCCTTATCTACAGAAAGGGCAAGGGTGTATCTAAGGTTTCCTCCATCAAGGTTGACGGAGAGACTGTTGTTACGGGAAGTAATATCCTTCCCAAGGATAAGATCGGCAGGATCATCGAAGTGGAGCTTTCATGACGGAAA
>CACXGG010000226.1 GCA_902767145.1 Oscillospiraceae bacterium
AAACTCTCTGCTGCTGGCCACCTGATAGATTACAGGGATAAGCATCAGCCTTGTCAGGCATTCCCATCTTAAGAAGGAGTTCGTCGCAGATCTTATCGGCTTCTTCCTTTGTTTTCTTGTGAACATGGATAAGAGCTTCCGTGATATTCCTTCTTACGGAGAAGTGGGGGAAGAGATTAAAGTTCTGAAATACCAGACCGAACCTGTTCCTGATCTCCTGTAATGTCTTCTTATCGGGATGGGAGGAGAATGTAACGTCTCCTATAGTGATCTCACCGCTGTCTATGGTCTCAAGTGTGGTGGCGCATCTAAGGAGGGTGGATTTTCCTCCTCCCGAAGGACCTATCACCGCAACGACTTCTCCTTCAGCCACATTAAGGGATATGCCGTTTAAGACATTCAGGTCCCCGAAGGATTTATAGATATCTTTTATCTCAAGTACGTTCATGTGATCTCTTCCTTTACGAGTAATAGGACATCTTTTTCTCTGCGTGGTTCGATATATATTCGATGAGTGCATTCATCAGATAATAGAAAAGGCCTGCTGCCAGAAAGGGCATTACCGAGACCTGCTTTGAAGCCTGTTCCGATGCTTTTGTAAACAATTCGGTTATGGCCAGTACCTGGGCCAGGGAGGTGTCCTTAACGAGTGTTATGGTCTCATTAGTTGCGGCCGGAAGGACTCTTTTAATTACCTGGGGAAGGATGATCCTGAAATATGTCTGGGCCTTTGTAAATCCCAGTACCTGGGCAGCTTCATACTGGCCTTTCGGCATGGACTGGATACCGCCTCTGAATATCTCGGCGAAGTATGCAGCATAGTTTATGGAAAAGCCGATGATAGCAGCGATAAACCTGTATTTAAAAGGGCCTACCACGATGTCGCCGGTCTTGATGCCGAAGATATAGTAGGGACCGAAAAATACAAGAAGGAGCTGGAGCATCAGGGGAGTACCTCTCATGATGGAGATATATGCTCTTACGAGAGAACTGATGACTATGTTCTTTGACATCCTGCCTTTTGCAGCCAGAAGTCCCAGGGGTATGGAAAAGATCATGGTAAAGAAGAATATCCCGATAGTAAACCGGAATCCTTCCCATAACTGTGATGCTGTAGAGACGATAATATCCATGCTTTTCTCCTGTGATCATCTAAAAAGGTGGCACGGATCTTTGTGAACCGTGCCACCTTTTGATTATACCACCCGGTGGTGATGATTTGAATTACTTTCCGATGAGGGTAACGTCATCTCCGAACCACTTGTTGGAGATCTCTGCGAGAGTTCCGTCCTCAGCCATCTCCTCGAGCGTAGCCTGGACCTCATCCCTGAGTTCTTCGTTTCCGAGAAGGAATCCTACACCGTATTCCTCGGAAGCAACAGCCTCGTCAAGTACTGTGAAGTCCTTGCCGGATGTCTGGATCTCATATCTTGCAACGATCTCGTCCATAACGATAGCGTCAACAGAACCGGACTCCAGCTCCATCATAGCGTTAAGATATGTGTCTACCTGGATAAGCTCGCCGAAAGTATCTGTAAGAGCTGTATTCTCCTCGAGGGCGGCAAGTCCTGAAGAATCCTTCTGGACAACGACAGTAAGGCCTGCCAGATCCTCCAGGGTAGAGATGCCGGAATCGCTTCTTACGACTACTACCTGATCGTTCTCCATATAAGCTTCGGTCCAGGTATACTGGTCCTCACGGCCGCTGATGGTGAAACCGTTCCAGATGCAGTCGATATTTCCGGATGCCAGTTCCTGATCCTTGGAATCCCAGGCGATAGGCTGTGCAACAAATTCTTTGCCCATTCTCTTTGCTGCTTCCTCTGCCAGTTCCAGGTCAAAACCGGTGTAAGATCCGTCGTCTGCTACAAATCCCATGGGAGGGAATTCGGAGTCAAATCCTACTACAAACTTGTCTGATCCCTTGTCGCCGGAGCAGCCTGCCAGGGGCAGGGCCAGCATTACAGCACAAAGGACAGCTGAAATGATCTTCTTCATAACAATAATTCTCCTTTTGCCTTTTATAGCCTACCCATTATACTCCACCCTCTTTTTTAAGTAAAAGGGCGTTGGCCAAAGAAGGGGATAAAAGGTATAATCTTACCTATGTATGATTTAAGAAAGATAACAGACAATATTACCTGGGTAGGAGCCTGTGACAGAAGGATCAGGATCTTCGAGGGCACTTACCCCATAGAGGATGGTATGAACTACAATTCATACCTTATCGCCGATGAGAAGACCGTACTGGTGGACACGGTGGACAAGGCTGTGGCAAATAACTTTTTCGAGAACATCTCCGCCGCCCTTAACGGAAGAAGCCTTGACTATCTTATCGTCCAGCATATGGAGCCTGACCATTCGGCTACCCTGGGGGAGCTGGTGCTCAGATACCCGGATACAAAGATCGTAGTCAACCAGAAGACCATGGGCATGATCTCCAGGTTCTTCGGGTTCGATATAGAGTCAAGAGCAGTCGTTGTAGGTGAGGGGGATACCCTGGATATCGGATCCCGAAAGCTCACCTTTGTCATGGCACCCATGGTGCACTGGCCCGAGGTCATGCTCACATATGACCCTGTGGACAAGGTGCTCTTCAGTGCTGATGCCTTCGGTAATTTCGGAGCCATCGACGGTTCTGTTTTCGCTGATTCCCTGGACTTTGAAGGGGAGTTTCTTCCCGAAGCCAGAAGGTATTACACCAACATCGTCGGTAAGTACGGCGCCCAGGTCCAGATGGCCCTTAAGAAGGCTGCCGCTCTCGATATAAAGTATCTCTGCCCTCTCCACGGTCTCGTGTGGCGTAAGGACCTGGATAAGATCCTGGGCGTATATGACAAGTGGAGCAGATATGAAGCAGAGGAGAAGGGCGTGGCTGTCCTTTACGGATCAGTCTACGGAAACAGCGCAAACTGTGCCCAGATCCTGGCGGGCAAGATCTCCGATAAAGGCCTTCCCGTAAAGGTCCTGGACATGAACGTAAAGCACTTCTCCCACGCCGTGGCCATGGCATTTAAGTATGACAGGATCGTCATCGTGACCCCCACGGTGAATGCGGAGATCCTGGTGTCCATGGATACAGTTGTGAGGGCTCTTGCAGGCCATAATGTACAGAACAGGAAGATCGCGGTCATCGACAACGGCACCTGGGCTTCCGTTGCAGGAAAGAGCGTCCGTGAGATCCTTGGCGGACTTAAGGGTACCACCATCATCGAGGAGGGACTGACCATCGCATCGTCCCTTAAGGAAGGTGACCTTTCCGTCCTTGACCGCATCGCGGAGGAGATAACCGCCTGATATATATTAATAATTGACAATATTAGTCAGTCGTGATTTAATCACTATACAGGCTTTGATGGGAAAAAAGATACATCAGTGCACGTCCAGAGAGTCGGCGGTTGCTGTGAGCCGATCGTAGCAGATGTAATGATAAGTCGTCCCGGAGCCACATGCATGAAAGCTTTGCGAGTAAAGCATGTCGGGTTCTCCCGTTATAGAGAAGCGTGTTTATCTGACATGCGTGAGAGGGCTTTTAGGAGCCAAGAAGAGTGGTACCGCGGAAATAGTATTTTCGTCTCTTTCACATAGGAAAAGGATTCCGGTGTGAGGAGACTTTTTTATTGCTCCTGATACCGGGTAAGGAAACGGAGGTAAGACTATGAAAATCAGCGGAGCAGAGATCGTTGTCGAGACTCTGATCGAGCAGGATATCAAGACCATCTTCGGATATCCCGGAGCAACTGTCATCGATATCTATGATCAGCTTCTCAAGAAGAACGACAGGATCGAACATGTCCTGACTGCACATGAGCAGGGTGCTGCACATGCAGCAGACGGCTATGCCAGGGCAACGGGTGAAGTCGGAGTCGTACTTGCCACCTCAGGTCCCGGCGCAACGAATCTCGTTACGGGTATTGCAACAGCGCATCTCGATTCAGTTCCCCTTCTTGCCATCACCGGCAACGTAGCTACGGACATGATCGGATCAGATGCTTTCCAGGAGATCGACATCACCGGTGTGACTCTCCCTATAACAAAACACAATTTCCTCGTTCATGATGTCGAGGATCTGGCAGATACCATCAGAGAGGCCATAAGGATCGCCAAGTCAGGCCGTCCCGGTCCCGTTCTCGTAGATATCCCCAAGGATATCCAGAAGCAGCTCTGTGAGTTCACTCCCGGCCCCCGTATCGAAAAGGGATCCAATCCTCCCGCAAAGGACGAGGATGTAAAGAGGGCTGCCGAGATGATCGCTGAGGCCGGAAGACCTTATATCTATTTCGGAGGCGGTGCTGTAAGAGCAGATGCCGGAGATCTCATAACTGAGCTTGCCGACAAGATCGATGCACCTATCGGCTGTTCCATGATGGGACTTTCCGAGCTCCCCACTGACCAGCCAAGATTCCTTGGTATGCAGGGAATGCATGGTCACTATGCTTCCTCCAAGGCCATGGCCAAGTCTGACCTTATCATCGGTGTTGGCGTAAGGTTCTCCGACAGAGCCACAGGTAATATCGACAGATTCTCCGCAGGTGCAAGGAAGATCCAGATCGACATCGACCAGGCCGAGCTTGGAAAGAATGTCGAGATCGATCTCGGAGCCGCATGCGACATCTGTGATTTCTTAAGAAAGCTCATCGATACTGTTGAGGAGAAGAAGAACCCCAACTGGATGATCAAGATCGAGAAGCTGAAGGCACAGGAAGCCGAGCAGGAACTTCCCGACTTCCTTCCCGAGAAAGCCATCAAGGCTGTCAGCAATATGATCGATACTGATACGGAGATCGTTACAGACGTTGGACAGCATCAGATGTGGACTGCCCAGTATTTCGAGTTCAAGAAGAAGAGGACATGGATCTCCTCCGGCGGACTCGGCACCATGGGCTTCGGTATGGGTGCATCCATCGGCGCATCCTACGGCAGCGGAAAGAGATCAGTCCTTTTCACAGGTGACGGATCCTTCGGCATGAACCTTACGGAGCTTGCCACAGCTGTTACATATAACGTTCCCCTTACCATCATCGTCTTTAACAACGGTGTTCTCGGAATGGTACGTCAGTTCCAGACATTGTTCTACGACAAGGCATATTCCAACACCACGCTGAACAGGAAGACTGATTTTGTTAAGCTGGCTGAGTCTTTTGGAGCTAAGGGCTTCAGGGCACAGAATGAAGAGGAGTTTAAGAAGGCCTTCGCAGAGGCTTACGAGTGTGAGGGACCTGCCCTTATCGATCTTTCCATCGATAAGGATTCAGTGGTACTTCCCATGATGAGACCCGGCGGAACCTTCGATAAGCTTATCCTTGGAGAGGAGGACTGATCACATGAGCAAGAGCAATTTCGTTATAGCGGTTTATGTTGAGAATAAGTACGGTGTCCTGACCAGGGTAACCAGCATGTTCACCAGAAGAGGATTCAATATCGATTCCCTGACAGTGGGGGAGACGGAGAATCCCGATTATTCCAGGATAACCATATCCCTGTCCGGAACAAATTCCGACAGGATGCAACTTCTAAGCCAGCTCAAAAAGCTGTATAATGTCAGGAAGGTCGAAGTCATCTCTGCCGAGTCCGGTATCAAGCGTGAGCTTCTCCTGATCAAGATCAGGACCACCACCGAGACGAGAGCGGAGATCAGGGATGTCATCGATATCTTCAGGGCGAAGATCATCGACTACTCCACTGAGGCTATGTGCATCGAGATCACGGGAGACACTAATAAGGTCGATGCTTTTATCGACAATATGAAGCCTTTCGGTATAATTGAGATGTGCCGCACGGGTATCGTGGCTCTTGAGCGCGGACCCCAGAGCATGCTCGAGAAGTAAACGGGCAGATAAATAAACAGGATCTAATTTTTGGAGGTAAATAAAAATGGACAAGAGGATTTTTTACGAGAAGGATTGTGATCTTTCAAAGCTTGACGGCAAGACAGTTGCCATCATCGGATACGGTTCCCAGGGACACGCTCACGCTCTGAACCTCAAGGATTCAGGTGTAAACGTAGTAGTTGGTCTCTATGAGGGTTCCAAGAGCAAGGATAAGGCTGAGTCCCAGGGACTTAAGGTCCTTTCCGTTGAGGAAGCTACAAAGGCAGCTGACATCATCATGATCCTTATTCCTGATGAGAAGCAGGCTAAGCTCTACAAGGAGTCCATCGAGCCTAACCTTACAGCAGGTAAGACACTTG
>CACXGG010000227.1 GCA_902767145.1 Oscillospiraceae bacterium
CAAGGAGGAGCACGATACCACGGTACTTCTTGAGACCATGGCGGGGAAAGGCTCTGAGGTCGGAAGGAACTTTGAGGAGATCAGAAGGATAATCGACCTTGTGGATCTTAAGGAGAAGATCGGGGTCTGCTTTGATACATGCCATACCTGGGACGGCGGCTACGATGTGGTCAATGATATAGATGGTGTCCTGGATGAGTTCGACCGTGTCATCGGTCTGGACAGGCTCAAGGCTGTTCACTTGAACGACAGTAAGAATGACCGGGATACCCATAAGGACCGACATGAGGTCATCGGAGGCGGATTCCTGGGAGAAGAGGCCATAAAGAGGATCGTCACCCATCCGGTCCTTCAGGGGAAGCCCTTTATCCTGGAGACACCTAATGAAGATCCGGGATATAAGAAAGAGATCGCTCTCATCCGTTCCTGGATGAAATAAGGGAAGGAGACATAAAGATGGACTTACCCAAGGATCCCGTAATGCTCCTGAGCTTTATAAATATGCAGCTCAGGGATAACTACAGCTCCCTGACAGAGCTCACTTCTGCCTTTGGACAAGATGAAAATCAGATAAAGGAAAGATTAGCGGCAATTAACTATTTCTACAACGAAGAGACCAATCAGTTCAAATAAATCGGCTTTTTTGCCCACGGTTTTTTGTTGTCTATGTTCCTGTTCCCGTATTATAATCTCTAACGGAAAATAAATAATATAGAGACAGGAGATATATCTATGAGACAGAAACCCGTAGTAATGATGGTCCTCGACGGATACGGACTTTCCGAGAACAAGGAAGCTAATGCTATCTATATGGCAAAGACTCCCGTAATGGATAAGCTTATGGCTGAGTGCCCCTTTGTACAGGGACTTGCTTCAGGTCTTGCAGTCGGACTTCCTGACGGACAGATGGGTAATTCCGAGGTAGGTCACATGAACATCGGATCCGGAAGGATCATCTATCAGGACCTTACACTCATCACCAAGTATATCGAGGACGGCGTCTTCTTTAAGAACGAGGAGCTCCTCAGAGCCATCAACAACTGTAAGGAGAAGAATTCAGATCTTCACATCTGGGGCCTTCTTTCCGATGGTGGCGTTCATTCCCACAATACACACCTCTATGCACTCATCGAGATGTGCAAGAAGGAAAACTTCGACAGAGTATATGTTCATCCCTTCTACGACGGACGTGATACTCCCCCTGCATCAGGTAAGGAATATCTTGAGCAGCTCATCGCAAAGATGGATGAGATCGGCGTAGGTAAGGTCGCTTCCATGTCCGGAAGATACTACGCAATGGACAGAGACAACAACTGGGACCGTATCCAGAAGGCTTACGATTCCCTGGTACTTGGTGAAGGCGTTAAGGATACAGATCCCGTAGCTGCTATGCAGAAGTCCTACGACAATGGCGTAACAGATGAATTCGTACTTCCTACAGTCATCGTAAACGAGGACGGATCTCCCGTATCCCTTGTTAAGCCCGATGACTCTGTTATCTTCTTCAACTTCCGTCCCGACAGGGCAAGAGAGATAACAAAGGCTTTCTGCTTCTCTGATGAGGATATCGCAGCTCAGGCAGGCGACGCAGCTGATCCCAAGTGCATCAAGTTCCTTAAGAGAGCTAATGGCTTCATGCCCCTTACATATGTCTGCTTCAAGGACTACGATGAGACGATCCCCAACAAGTTTGTTGCCTTCAAAAAGGAGGAGATCGTAAATACTCTCGGCGAGTATCTTGCAGCTAACGACTTAAGACAGCTCCGTATCGCAGAGACAGAGAAGTATGCCCACGTTACATTCTTCTTCAACGGCGGTATCGAAGAGCCCAACAAGGGTGAGGACAGAACACTCGTTAACTCCCCCAAGGTCGCAACATATGACCTTCAGCCTGAGATGAGCGCACCCGAGGTTTCCGAAAAGCTCGACGCAGCCATCACATCAGGTGATTATGATGTCATCATCATCAACTTCGCTAACCCTGACATGGTCGGCCACACAGGTGTCCTGGAGGCAGCCATCAAGGCAGTGGAGAGAGTAGACGAGTGTGTAGGTGCTGCTGTTGAGGCAGTTAAGAAGATGGACGGCGTCCTCTTCATCTGTGCTGACCACGGAAATGCAGAGCAGATGATCAATGCTGAGACAGGTGCTCCCCACACAGCTCATACAACAAATCCCGTACCTTTCATCCTGTATAACTACGATGACAGCTATACACTTAGAGAGGGCGGAAGGCTCTGCGACATCGCACCCACTCTCCTTGAGATCATGAACCTTCCCATCCCTGCAGAGATGACAGGTAAGTCACTTCTTATCAAGAAGTAATAACTATTAAAGACTAACTAAAAGCGCTGCTGTTCTTCCGGACAGCAGCGTTTTTTATGCTTTCAGATACGGTTTTCTCTATTTTTTCTCTATCAGGGTGGTCAGAGAGAAAGATTTGAGAAAAACGATCCTTTTTCTCTTTTCTTTCTCTATTCAGGTAGTCGGAGAGAATCTTTAGAGAAATACGGGTAAGTTTCTCTATTTTTTCTCTCCTGGGCCTGCCGGAGAGAAATTTTCGAGAAATTTTGAAAAATATGCAACCATACTGAAACGACTCCGTGTATATGAGTGAAAGGCAATAAAAACCGCAAAGGAGAAACAACATATGAAACGCAAGATGATCGCAATGCTTCTTATTTCAGCCCTCTGTATGGGAACTGCCTGCGCAGACAGGGTTATTTCAGACGATAAGGATAAGAAGGAAAAGAGAAACAAGGAAGATGTGGAATACGGGGAGCTTATAGAGCCCGAAGCAAACTATAACGAGACAGAGGTAGAGGATGCCTATCTTCAGTTTGTATTCGATATCTATGGCAGATGCGCCCAGGAGGCGGATGATAGGAACATGATGATCTCTCCCGCTTCCATCATGATCGCCATGGAGATCGCCAATGCAGGTGCCTGTGGAAATACACAGGATCAGATCACAAATACGTTATTCCCCGGGGTCGAAACAGATGAGGGACTTACATTTGCTTCAGATCTCGTTTCCAGGATCAACGAAACGACAGGTGTGGATTTCCGTGCAGCCAATGCTCTCTGGCTCAATGAGAACAACCAGGTTTTGGCCAACGGTCTTAATGATGAGTATGTTGATTACTGCATGGACTACTTTAATGCCGAGGTAAACAATGAACCCTTCACCGGCGCTACCACAAATGAGATCAATAACTGGGTATATGACAATACCAACGGCATGATCCCGGAGATCCTTGATGAACTTGATCCTGAATCTGCAGCCGTTATCGTAAATGCCATCTGCTTTGAAGGTGAATGGGCTGAGCAGTTTGAGGATTACCAGATAGATCCCAACGGACAGTTTACTAATTCCAACGGTGATATCGAGACAGTCAACATGATGAGCGATACACTGGAGAATTATTTCGAGACAGAGGATGCGACAGGTTTCATCAGATACTACGAGGGCAGCGAATATGCATTCCTGGCTATGCTCCCTACAGATACATCCGTAAATGCAAACGAATTTGCTTCCGGTCTTACAGCTGAGGATTATGCCGAGTTCTGGAACAGCAGGACGAATGCATATGATGTATATATAAGGATGCCCGAGTTCACTTCTGATTATACAAACGATGCACTGGTCGGTATCCTGATGGATATGGGCATAGAGGATGCTTTCGATGAGGATGTTGCTGACTTCAGTAATATCGCCAGTGCAAACGGAGACACTCTTTATATCGATAGTATCATCCACAAGACACATATCGAAGTTGACAGGGAAGGAACCAGCGCTGCTGCAGCAACTGCCATCATAATGTGTGATACAGCTTCCTGCGAGCCCATGGTCACTGAGACAAGAGAAGTATATCTCGACAGACCCTTCGCATATGCTATCGTAGATGTTTCTACAGGAACTCCTGTCTTCATCGGAACAGTAAATTCAGTTGAATGATACATATACATTATTCCTTCTCAGGGCCTCCGTATTCTACGGGGGCTCTTTTTTTGATATAATTACTGCTGTTATTATCCGGATATTCGAGGAGATCATTATGAGCAGAGCTATCGTTTTTATCACAGACGGAACAGAAGAGACAGAGTGCCTTACAACGGTGGATATATTCAGAAGGGCAGGCATCGACACCACCCTCGTAGCCGTTAAGGACGAAAAGAAGATCATAAGTTCCCACAAGGTCACCATCGAGGCTGACCAGACTTTTGATGAGGCAGATCTTGACAGTGCCGATATCCTCTTTGTTCCCGGCGGAATGCCCGGAGTTACAAACTTCCTTGCATGTGATAAGCTCATCGCTCAGATCAGGAAGTCTTATGATGACGGAAAGTATATATCTGCCGTATGCGCAGGTCCTTCTGTTCTTGGAAAGGCAGGTATCCTGGAAGGAAAGAGGGCTACATGTTTCCCCGGCTGGGAGGATAAGCTCTTCTGCGGTGAATATACAGGTGAAGGCGTTACTGTGGACGGCAGGATCATAACAGGAAGAGGTCTCGGATTTTCCATCGAGCTCGCTCTTGAGCTCATAAAGATCCTGGTAAGTGAAGAGATGTCAGCTGACCTTCGCGGAAGGATCCAGCATCCTGATACTATCTGATCATTTCTGTTTGCCGATCATTACCTTTCTGGCTAACTTAAATAAGATGTTCAAAGGGAACGGGCGGAGCTCTTTATCCGCCTGTTTCAGCATCTTCCTGATCTCTATATTCTGGGGACAGTGCTTCTCGCATTTACCGCACCCGATACAGAGTGTCGCGTCAGCGGGCTCTTTTCTGATGGCGATGATATGGAAATAGTCTTCCCTTCCTCTGGTCTTGTTTGCTGAATATATGTGGTTGTAGGCGGAGAAGATGGCCGGGATATCAACGCCCTTGGGGCAGGGCATACAGTAACGGCACCCTGTGCAGTTCACTCTCATGGTCTCGTTGATATAGCCCTTTATCTTTTCGATCACTGCAAGTTCCTTCCCGCCGAAACTTCCGGCCTTTGCATCTGAAGCAGTTTTGCAGTTTTCTTCTATCATGGGAATGGAGTTCATGCCTGACAGGACGCAGGTGACGTTCTCCTGATCCCAGAGCCATCTGAAGGACCATTCTGCGGCTGTATACCCATGGGGGTCAGAAGCGATCTCTGCCTTGGCCTTCTCCGGAAGAAGATCCACCAGCTTACCGCCCCTCAGGGGCTCCATTATCATCACGGGGATCCCCTTTGCTCCTGCGGCATCCACGCCTATACGTCCCGCCTGGGTGACCTCATCCATATAGTTGTACTGAACAAGGCACATCTCCCAGTCGTAAGCATTGAGGATCTTAAGGAACATGTCGGTGTTTCCGTGGAAGGAGAATCCGATATGTCTTATCTGACCGGAAGCTTTCTTCTCCTCGATCCATTCCTTTATTCCAAGGGAGACCAGGCGTTCCCACTGGGCTATATCAGTCAGGTGATGCATGAGATAGTAGTCCACATAGTCTGTCCTGAGACGGGAGAGCTCCTCGTTAAAATACTTATCCAGGCCGGCCTTGTTCCTGACCATATACTGGGGGAGCTTGGTGGCGATCTTTATCTTATCCCTTATGCCGTTCTTCTCGACGATCCTTCCAAGGGCATCCTCGCTTCCGGGGTAGATATAGGCAGTATCGAAGTAATTGATCCCCAGGTTATAAGCGTGCATGATCTCGGATTCGGCTTTTTCCAGGTCGATCTTGTTGTTATTTGTGGTGAAACGCATACATCCGTAGCCTAAGACGGAGATTTCTTTTCTATACTGCATAATGCTCTCCCGTGGGGTTTTGTTATATTATATCTGTAAACCGTAAGGAGATTAAAGGCAAAAATGAGCAGGTCAGACCACGATATGACAAAAGGGAATATCTTCCGTCATATAGTCGCCTATGCCATCCCCATGATCCTTGGTAATTTCCTTCAGCTCTCATATAACATGGCGGACTCCGTCATAATCAGTAAGCTCCTGGGTAAGATCCCCCTCGCCGCCGTATCGGCAGTCAATCCCATCATGACACTTATGATCCTCGGTGCCTCAGGCCTGGGCATGGGAGCTTCCATCATCATCGCAAGGCTGTACGGAGCAGAGGAATATAAAAAGCTGAAAAAGGAATATGCCACCACCGTTATCTTCGGTATCTTTTTCTCATTGGCAGTTTTTCTGGCAGGTTTTCTCCTGTCCCGCCATATACTCATCTGGACCAATACTCCTGAGGAAGTCATCCCCGAGGCGGTCATCTACCTCCGGATAATGTTCGTGGGTTTTCTCTTCACCTTCCAGTACAACATAATGTCCCACGCCCTGAGGGGCATCGGAAACTCCACCATGCCTGTGGTGTTCCTGGCCCTTTCCTGTGCCATCAACATAGGACTCGATCTCGTCTTTATCCGGGTTTTCGGAATGGGCGTTGAAGGAGCAGGTCTTGCCACTGTCATCGCAGAGGCAATATCCGTCATTTGCTGCCTTGTTTATATCGAAAGGAAAGTGAGCTTCTTCTCCCTCAGAAGGGAAGACCTTAAGATAGACAGAGGGCTTCTTTCCAAGACTCTCTCCCTGGGTTCCATGACCGCCCTTCAGCAGGCTGCCCAGCCCGTGGGAAAGATATTTATCCAGAGTGCCATCAATGCCCAGGGCGTCACCACCATGGATGCCTTCAACGCAGTCTGCAGGGTGGATGATTTTGCATGTATCCCCGCCCAGAGTATAGGAAGCGGTATCATGACCTGCTGTGCCCAGAACAGGGGAGCGGGACTAAAGAAGAGAGTACGTGAATCTATCCGAAAAGGACTTATTGTCTCACTTTGTTATTTCCCCATCATATGCCTGACCGTACTTGTCCTGAAGCACCCCCTTATGGTCCTTCTCGCTCCCGAGGGAGCCACCGACATGATAGAGATGGGCGTCGGATATCTGGCAGTAAAAGCCTGGATATTTCTTCTCGCCTGCATAGTTAACAGCATCCAGGGATATTTCCGCGGTATGGGCAAGATGCATATCGCCCTTATATCCACGATCCTTCAGATATCCATAAGAGCAGTCATCGTCTGGATCTGGGTCCCGAAGATGGGTATCATTGCAGAGGCATACGGCTGTGCCATCGGATGGATCGCCCAGACCATCTTTGAGTATGGTTATTATTTCCTCACAAGAAAAAAACTCGAAGAAAAGATCGCCTAAAAAACTCTTCTGTATAGTAAAATATATTTGAGCCGTTTCCACGTGACGGCCGAGCGGTATGGATTATTTGAACACGGAGGAATTTTTATGAGCAAGACATTGCAGGATGTTCTCGCTATGATCAGCGAGAACGGAATTGAGATGGTCGATTTCAAGCTTACTGATATCGACGGCAGATGGAGACATTTGAGCATTCCCGCAGAGAGACTTTCCGAGAAGACCATGACACAGGGTATCGGATTCGACGGTTCCAACTATGGCTATGCTCCTGTAGAGAACAGTGACATGGTATTTGTACCGGTCCTTGATTCTGCAGTTATCGATCAGTATTCCGAGATACCTACGCTTTCCATGATAGGAGATGTTAAGGTCATTCAGATCCCGGAGAACAAACCTTTTGACCAGTATCCCAGAAATGTTGCCAAGAGGGCTCTGGAGTATATGAAGGAAACCGGTATCGCCGATACTATGATCATCGGTCCCGAGTATGAGTTTTATATCTTTGATGATATTTCCTATGAAGTAACTTCACAGAATGTATCTTATAACATCTTTTCGAGACAGGCTCACTGGGCCTCGAATGATGAGATGAACAACAGCGGTTATCAGATCCAGCACGGCAAGGGATATCATACATCACTTCCCATGGATGTATGTAATGACTTGAGGAGCCGTATGTGCCTTGCCATGAAGGACTATGGCATCGAGGTCAAGTATCATCATCCCGAAGTAGGTGGATGCGGCCAGATGGAGATCGAGGTAGAGCTTGGTGATATGCTCAAGCTCGCCGACGATACCATGTCAGCAAAGTATGTCATCAAGAACGAGGCAGTGATGGACGGAAGGACAGCCACCCTTATGCCCAAGCCCTTAGGCAACGAGGCAGGTAACGGAATGCATGTTCATATGCTCCTTAAAAAGGATGGACAGCCCATATTCTACGATCCCGATAATTATGCACAGCTCAGTGATACAGCCATGTGGTTCATCGGAGGACTCCTCACCCATGCAAGATCACTCTGTGCCATAACGAACCCTTCCACCAATTCCTATAAGAGACTTGTTCCCGGATTCGAGGCACCTGTCACCATCGGTTATGCCATGGCCAACAGATCTGCGGTCATCAGGATCCCTGCATATGCCAAGACACCTGATGCAAAGAGATTCGAACTCAGGAATCCGGATGCTACATGTAACCCCTACTATGCATATGCAGCCATCCTCATGGCAGGTCTCGACGGCATCAAGAATAAGATCGATCCCCACGAGAAGGGATGGGGCCCTTATGATTTTAATCTCTTTGACTTATCTGATGAGGAAAAGAAGAAGATCACAGGTCTTCCTTCAAGTCTCGGTGAGGCTCTGGATGAACTGGAGAAGGACCACGACTATCTGACAGCAGGAGGCGTCTTCCCCGAAAGGCTCCTTGACCAGCTCATAAAGAGGCTGAGGAAGGAAAATGAGGAGA
>CACXGG010000228.1 GCA_902767145.1 Oscillospiraceae bacterium
ATGTGGTGGAATTGGCAGACGCGCTAGCTTCAGGTGCTAGTGGTTTCACGACCGTGCGGGTTCAAGTCCCGCCATCCGCACCATAAGGCGGAAAAAGCTGTGAAGACTCAATGATGTTTTCACAGCTTTCTTTTTTACAAAAATTGCCCCAAATGTTGCCCTGCCCGGGCAAGCAGGAAGGCAAAACAGGTGCGGATTGCCCCAAATGTTGCCCTGCCCGGGCAAGCAGATAGGCAAAACAGGTGCGGATTGCCCCAAATGTTGCCCCGCCCGGGCAAGCAGATAGGCAAAACAGGCGTGAATTACCCCAAATGTTGCCCCGCCCGGGCAAGCAGATAGGCAAAACAGGTGCGGATTGCCCCAAATGTTGCCCTTCCCGGGCAAGCAGATAGGCAAATTATTGCCTTTTATTCTTCAGTTTTGAGATGAGGCTTTTTCGTGAGCCCGACAGGGCATTAAAGGAGAAGCAGATCTTCACGGCTGAGATGCCTCCCAGGGCTATGTCGCTTAAGTAGTTATCTCCGGATATCATCCTGCATATAAGTATGGGGACGATCAGTATAAGGACGGCAGCTGTAAGAAAGCTCTCCTTTCCCTTGAGCTTTGGAAATACCAGGGAGTAAGAAGGAAGGATAATAAGTAAGAGGACTGCATACATGGCATGACCGCTGATAAAGGATCCGGGATGCTCTGATATCAGGTCCCTGAGGGACATAAGGATCTTTCCAGTCCCTTTGAGCTGATACCAGCTATTAAAGCTTTCCGCACTTTCCAGAAGCCGGTAGCGGGGGCGTATGACAGTGGTATTAAAGTATATGGCTGAGATATAGACCAAGGTCATGATGACTATAAGTTTTATTATCGACCTGATAGTCTTCTTATCAGATATGCCCCTGTTTAAGATGATACCAAGTACAAACCAGGGAAGAAGGAACATAGTACCTGAAACAAGACAGTTGTAGAAAGTGATATCAGTATCCTTAAATGTTCCGGTGAAGAGGGGATCGTTTATAAACTCTCCGCCTCCCAGGGTTGCAGTAGATGCATAAAGATATAAAAAGATGATCACGATTGCTGCTTTTACAGGCTTTTTATCTGTTCCTGAAAGCAGCTGCCTCATAAGGACTCCGATAAAGAACATACAGGAAGATATAAAAACATAAAAAGTGAGAAAGCTTACTAAACGGGGGACCACTGATCCTTCTGAATACAGATGCTTTTCTATATCCAGGTCAAGGAAGGTGCCTGTCAGAAGACAGATCCCGAAAAAAACAGCAAGGCATATGTATATGATGGTAAGCTTTTTTCTATCCATTTCAGTTATCCTTAAATTGAACGCGTTCAATATTAGGATAACACAAGGGAGGATGATGTCAAATCTAATTTTCTGACACCAAAACACCCCGGTTTGTATATTTGGGGACCCGGGGTGCTTTGGTGTTAACGGGGTACTACAAGTGAAGTATCTTATTTGTTCCTGATCTTGTATTTTCTCTTGTTCATATACATGAGCTTATCAGCCTGCTGCATACATGCGAAGATATGCTTATTGTCTCCGCCCTTAAGATCAGATATTCCAATGCTGGCATGGATAGGGTAGGGCTTGCCTGAATTTCTGGAGGCTTCGGACAGGCTGATGGCGAATGCATTCACAAACTCTTCTATCCTCCCGGGTCTGTCGGAGACCAGTACAGCAGAGAATTCATCTCCGCCGAACCTTGCACATAACTCTCCTTCATGGATGAAGCCCTTTAATACATCTGCCAGCATCTTCAATGCAAAATCACCGTCAGCATGTCCGTACAGGTCGTTTATGGATTTGAGATCGTCCATGTCGATGCTGGCAATGCTGATCGTCGTTCCTGGGTTACAGGAGGATAATATACCGGCCAGTCCGTTCTCAAATCCGCGTCTGTTGTAAAGTCCGGTCAGAGGGTCAGTCTCTGAAAGCCTCTTTATGCGGGCCAGTTCAACGAACTGACTCTGGTAGTAACTGTTCTCCAGAGCGCCCGAAAGAGCATTTGTATATGTATTGGTAAGGGAATTGGGCCACTGACCCTTGGATGGGTTAATCACCAGGAAGCCGTATTCCTTGCTCTTGTAGTAAAGAGGGAAGATGATATAGGCCCCTGCATGGTCCTTGTCGAAGACTTCCACCGGAAGGATATCATCCTTATTGAACCTGGTGTCAAAGACTTCAGCCTTAAGTCTCTCCCCGGATCTCATCCTCTGCATGAGGATCATCTCGTCTGAATATATCTTAGTCTCCTCGATGGACCTGAAGTTCGGATCGTTCATGTCGCTGAGGCATATATATCCTGTATCGCATCCCAGGGTATAGAAGTAGTAGTTGGCAACTGAAAGGGCATTTTCCACATCATATCTGTTCTGATAATCAGCAGTTATCCTTCCGGCTTCCCTTAAAAGGAACTCGCTCTCGATGACCTTGTTGATGTTATATGTCTCTTCATCATATGATGTCTGCTTACCGCAGCCGCAGCTGGCACGGAGCTCTATCTCATCAGATAATGTGATCTTTTTAGGCGGTACCTTGCCTTCTGCTATATCATCGATGATGGAAAAAGCAGCATCAGCATAGTCTCTTGGATCTATGGTTACAGTGGTGAGGGAAGGGGTGTTGCGCTTTCCTTCCTCTATGCCGTCAAAACCTGATACGCACACATCCTCAGGAACTCTCTTGCCTCTTTTCCTAAGTTCCTCGCAGATGGAAAGAGCCATGTAGTCATTGGCGCAGATTATGGCCTGGGGATATTCGCCCTCATCTCCGAGGAAATGATCCATTGCCCTGGCACCTCTGTTGGTCCAGTAGTTTCCTTCAAATACAGTATTCTCCTTTATGGGAAGACTTGCCTCGTCCATGGCCTGCTTAAAACCTTCGTACCTGTCCGGTGAATCCTTACTGTGAAGAGGACCCGACATATAGCAGATCTTTGTAAAGCCGTGGACATCCGTGAAGTGCTTTGTCATCTTATACATGGTCTCTTTGTTTTCGATGGATATGGAATAGTTATCGGGATCATCCTTCTGAAGACAGATGACAGGGCAGGTTGCTCTTTCCTTTACGAGTTCAAAGAACTCTGTGTCCATGCCATATATATCAAAGGAATTGGGGAGTACGATTATGGCGTCAAATTTTGAGTAGTCGGGAAGATGGATTATATTCTTCTTTCCGATCTCTGACAGAAGGTTCCTGCCGTAGGGACAGGAGTATGAACCATGGGAAGCGTAGATAATGACATCCATATCCCTGGAGGTGGCATGTTCGACTATGGCCTGACCGCAGGATCTCTGGAAAAACTGGTTGATCTCGTTCATGAAAAGACCGATCTTCTTACGTGCCATTACCTGTTCCTTTCGATAAAATTCTGTTTATATTTTCGAATTATATCATAGTTCCTCCACATTTCATCACACAGATTTCACAATTTCTTCACATTCCATTTATGAAGCATGAACAAGTTGTGCCATTTTGCGCTAAATGATAATATCTTGATGGATGCAGACTATATTTAATAAAGGAGAAATTATTATGAAGCAGATAAGTACAGACAGAGCCCCTTATGCAGTTGGACCTTATTCACAGGCTGTTGTTATCGACGATATGCTCTATACTTCCGGCCAGATCGGATTGAGCCCTGTTTCTAATACCATCGAAGCCTCCGATATAGAAGGGCAGACAAGACAGGTCATGGAAAACCTCCAGTCTATCCTTGAAGCTGCCGGTACATCCTTTGCTAATGTGGTCAAGACCACATGCTTTCTTAAGGACATGAATGATTTCGCTGCATTTAATGAGGTCTACGGTGTCTATTTTGAATCTCTTCCTGCCAGATCATGTGTGGAGGTCAGTAATCTTCCCAAGGGTGCTCTTGTTGAAGTAGAGCTCATCGCCAAGATCAAGGAAGACTCTTTAAGAACATTTTAAGGGTTAAATAAGAAATCTATAAATCGTTTCTTTCTCATTTCCGATAGTATAAGGGCAGATAAAGAGGAAATGAGGTGATTACTATCAAGAAGTTCTTAACAGTTACTGTTTCTATCCTGCTCATCCTGGCTATCATCACTGCGGTTGCCTTTATAAGACTGTCTTTTAAGACTAAAGCCATAGATGATGACTATTCATCTGTATATGAAGATCCCAGGTATGCTGAGGCACTCTATATTGACGGAGTGGATGTCTTTACCCAGGATGTTTCCTGCGGATATGCCGTTATCCAGATGTTCTCCTCCTGGGAGGGTTCTGACGTTACGGAGCAGAGCCTTTATGAAGAGTATGGAAAGGTTGTCACATCCACGGGCGATTCCTTCTGTGATGAGATGAATAAGAGGTTCCCCTCATATGAGACGACTATCCACAAGTACTGCACCAACATAGAGATGATAGATCTTATATATGATTCACTCTGAGAAGGCGTTCCCGTACCCTTTGAATGGGCAGCCCTTTACGGAGATGACTGGACACTTCATTATTCACTTATCATCGGTCTTGATATCCCTTCCGATAAGATCACCATCGCCAACCCCTATGGCTA
>CACXGG010000229.1 GCA_902767145.1 Oscillospiraceae bacterium
AAATCGCTTCTGAAGCTGACTTCTTCTGCTTCGGTACAAACGACTTAACACAGCTGACTTACGGCTTCTCCAGAGATGACGCCGGTAAGTTCCTTGACGCTTACTATGATAAGAAGATCTTTGAGAACGATCCGTTCGCAAAGCTGGATCAGGCAGGCGTTGGTAAGCTGATGGAAATGGCTATTAAGCTTGGTAAGCCGGTTAATAAGGCTCTTCACGTAGGTATCTGTGGCGAGCACGGCGGAGATCCTTCTTCCGTTGAGTTCTGCGACGAGATCGGTCTTGATTATGTTTCCTGTTCTCCTTTCCGCGTACCTATCGCAAGACTGGCAGCAGCACAGGCAGCCATCAAGCACAGAGGCTGATAAGAGTCTGAAATAGTAAAGATAACGGATCCCCGGAGCAGACGCTCCGGGGTTGTTTTCTTTTCGTTTCAGGATCATCATTTCATCGCTTTGATGCGTTCGTTCATGAGCTTTGCTTCCTTCCGGTAATAGACCATAAAGCAGATCCAGATAAGGAATGCCAGTGCCAGCTGTCCTGCCACTATAAGGATCACCTTGAGAGGATCCGTGGTATCTCCGATCCAGCCTACTGAGAATGCTGTAATGGTATATATGATGCATCCGGTTCCCATGTGGATCAGTATCTGAACGGGGCGGGGTATGCTCTCGTGGTCGTAGATGATCGAAGGGACTCCGAATCCCAGACCTATTATCACGCATCCCAGGACCATCTTTGTGAAGCTGTAGTCAGGCATGCTGAAGTTTCCCTGATATCTTATGTCGAATACTATCCCTATTATGCAGAATACTGCCATGGCGATACCTATGCTTATGGCAGTGCTCTTTGCTATCTCTTTCATGTGTTTCATATCATTCCTCCTCATAGTCTAAGGTAACGTTTGAATTCCGGCAGATACTTACGGGACACATAATCCTTGCTGCCGTTCTTGAGCTTCAGCAGGAGAGTACATCCGAAGCCCGGTTCTATGCTGTCGAGATAGGACAGGTTTACCACAGTGGTCTTGGAGATCTGCATAAACTTCCTTCCGGACTGTTCCAGCATTTCGTAGAGTCTCTTCCTTGAGAAATATTTTTCCGTTTCTCCATATATTACCGTCTCGCCTTCCTCTACACGTATCATGTAGATCTCGGAGGGGTGGAGGACCACGGTCTTTTCGCCGAACTGTGCGGTAATGGGAGAGGGCTTTTCTGACGCAGACAGGAGTTCCGATGCACGTGTGATCTCATCGGTCATCCGGTCTGCATGTATCACCGCAAAAGGTTCCTTATGTTCCGGGGATATATCTATACTTACTTTCACCTTCAGAAAGCCTCCTTACTTGATGCTTCAATCTTATCACTTGATGGCGCGTCCTGATGCGAAATTCCATAACTCGATGCCGAGCATAAAGAAAGTTGAGACCATGTAGCCTGCCATAAGGATGTGCTGTGTGGCTGCCATATAGATGATGTATCCGATGGTGACCAGCATGTAGAATGCCGCGAAAAGATGCCACCATTTGCTCTTCATAAATCTTACCAACATGTGCTTTACCTCCTGTTGTTTTATCGTTGTGGCCTGATGTTAGCAGAAAAACAAACCGCCGTGTTGGAAACGGCGGTAAGTGGCAAAAATCCGAAGGTAAGATGCAATGTTTCGCGTTACTGGAGGATGTCCATGATCTCAGATTCGGTATATCCACCTGTCAGTTCCTCATAGTTATATGTGCCGAAACCAAGGGCCGCGTTATAGTTTTCCTCGATGATCTCATAGCTTCCGAATTCGTCAGTTATCTCCATGCATTCACTCAGGTCGGGGTATGTGTCGATCATGGATCTGTTATCGGTATCCATAAAGGAGATGGTCTGGTACATGGGATCGCCGTACATATTGTAGGATGTTCCTGATAAGGTCCTGTTCTCACGGGGTGCATAGAGTGCGGGGCATTCCCAGTTGTATAACTCTTCCATGAATACTGCTTCGCCGTCTGAATAGGTGTAGAGCCATGTATAGTTATCCAGAGTCGTGTCGAAATAGATCACGAGCTCAGGGATATCATCATCATTTATGAGGACCAGACCGTAGCTTAATTCATAGAGATCGGCATAAGGAGCGCAGTCTCCGTTGCAGAAGTCTGATATGCTCACAGAATCCACGATGTCCCTATAGGCTGACTTCCAGCCTGTGTCGGGAGCGGCATAAGGATCAACGAGAAGTGCTGATTCTATTGCTGCTGCAGTCTCTTCGGGGATTGAGGGCTCTGCTTCTCTTTCTGCCATGGAAGGCTCTGCTGCTGCCATGGGCTCTGTAGGTCGTGCTTCGGTCTCGAGGATCTCTGTCAGCCTGTCTTTTTCCTTGTCCTCATCCTCATTTCGTCTGCTTTCTCTTCTGCTCCCGTCAGATCTTCTGTCGTCTTTGTTGTCCGTGAATGCCTTTGCACCGAGACCTGCTGTAGCCAGTACAGCCACACCGATGATGGATGCTGTGATCTTTCCGCCTGCTGTTGCCATAAAACCTGTCTTTTTCATTGTAAATTCCTCCTTGGGTTTTCCGTTTTATACCTAATAGTCGTAGCAGATCTCTCCCGGGTTCATTTTTTTGAAAAATTTTTTTCGTGCTATAATCAACATGATATGAGGATAGAGAAAGATACATTATTTAAGAGGACTTTGGCGGCTGCCC
>CACXGG010000230.1 GCA_902767145.1 Oscillospiraceae bacterium
CTGGGGAGTCTTCTTATCGAAGAGATTATGGCAGACAGCCATTATGTCTCCTCCCAGGTCCATGAGCTCGCCTGCAGCTTCCAGAGTCTCTGATTTTGTATTGGTATATGTGAACCTTCCGGTATCGGTAACGATACCTGCGATAAGGCACATTGCAGCTCTCTTATCGAGCACTTCCCTTATGTCGCACGCGAGCATCTCTGCAGTCTGCTTTGCGACATAGAACATCATCTCACAGGCAGAGGAAGCCTGAGGCTCGATCCATTTCCTGTCGTTACGAAGCTCGGTCACTTCGTGGTGATCTACGGTAACGGCATCTTCGAACCTGTCATAGATCCGGCCCATATCGCCCATCCTGCTGCCTTCCGTACAGTCAACGGACATGACCTTAACGACCTTCTTGCCGTCGATCGTTATCTCTTCTGCCGAAGGGTCGGCGATATATTCCAGGAGATCGTCTACTCCCAGGAAAGCCATATTGTCGGGGAGCTTCTCCGGCATGGCCACCTTTGCTGTCACGCCCATGTTCCTGAACATTGAAACGGCTGCGCAGGCAGAGCCCACACAGTCGCCGTCAACACTTTTATGCAGGAACACGAGGATGCTGCCGTCAGCTTCCTTGACCTCCTCGCTCATCTCGAGCATTACGCTACCGATCCTCAAAGCTTCATCAGCATATAATTCCTTAACCTGCATAAAGTTTATTCCTCTTCACTTTTATCTTCTTCGATCCCAAGCTCGCGACGCTTCTTCTCGTCATCCGCGAGAGTCCTGTCGATCAGCGCCTCCATACGGGCCGCCTCCTCGAGAGTCTCATCGAGCTTGAAGTGCAGTTCGGGAGCCACTCTCAGGTTGATATGCTTGCACATCTCGAACCTGATGAATCCCTTCGCATGTTCTATGGCATCCATGCAGTCCTTCTTTGCCTTATCGTCGCCGAATACCGAGATATCTATCATCGCATGGGTCAGGTCTGATGACATCTTTACCCTGGTGACAGAAGTCAGAAGCGGGATCCTCGGATCCTTTACCTTGGTGGAAAGGATCTCCGAGATCACCTTCTGCATCTCATCGCCGACTATAGCAGCTCTGTTTCTACGCATTATTCACTCCTGTTATCAGTCACGTGCAACTTCGCGCTCTTCGAATGCCTCGATGGTATCACCTATCTTGATGTCGTTGTAGTTCTCGATAGACAGACCGCACTCGTAGCCGTAGTTGACCTCCTTGACTGCGTCCTTCATCCTCTGCAGGGATCCGAGCTTACCGGTATAGATAACGATATCGTCACGGAGCACTCTTACACCGCAGTTCCTTGTGATCTTACCGTCGGTTACATAAGCACCTCCGATAGTACCTACGCCGCTGACCTTGAAGATTTCCCTGATCTCCACATGTCCGAGAACGACTTCCTCGAACTTGGGAGCGAGCATGCCCTTCATAGCGGACTCGATATCCTCGATGGCATTATAGATGACACTGTAGAGCCTGATGTCTACGCCTGCCTCCTTAGCCTTCTCGGAGATAGCGGCATTAGGACGAACGTTGAAGCCGATGATGATGGCGTTGGATACGTCAGCGAGCATGATATCGGACTCGTTGATGGCACCGACTGCACCATGTACGACCTTAACGTGTACTTCCTCGTTGGAGAGCTTCTCGACGGACTGTGTAACAGCCTCGACGGAACCCTGAACGTCTGCCTTGATGATGAGGTTAAGATCCTTAACGTCACCCTCAGCCATTGCTGCAGCGAGATTCTCAAGGCTCATCTTGGAGCTCTTTCTGATGTGCTCCTCACGCTGCTTGATCCTTCTCTTTTCGACGAGATGTCTTGCCACCTTATCGTCAGTAACGGCATAGAGTGTCTCACCTGCCTCGGGTACTTCGGGAAGACCCAGGATCTCAACAGGGATGGAAGGACCTGCCTTCTTGATGTCCTTACCCTTATCGTCATACATAGCCCTGACATTACCGATCATGGCGCCGCAGACAACTGTATCACCCTGCTTGAGGGTACCTCTCTGAACGAGGACTGTAGCGACGGGACCTCTTGCCTTGTCCAGCTTGGCCTCGATAACGGCACCCTTGGCCTGCTTCTTGGGATCTGCCCTGAGCTCGAGGACATCTGCCACCAGGAGAACGTTCTCCAGGAGGTCATCGATACCTGTGCCCTGCTTTGCGGAGACGGGTACCATGATGGTGGAACCGCCCCACTCCTCGGGGATGAGCTCGTAGTTTGTAAGTTCCTGCTTTACCTTATCAGGATTTGCGCCGGGCTTATCGATCTTGTTGATGGCAACGACGATCTCTGTGCCGGCTGCCTTCGCGTGGTTGATGGACTCGATGGTCTGGGGCATTACGCCGTCATCGGCAGCAACTACCAGGATAGCGATATCCGTGAAGTTGGCACCTCTTGCACGCATGGTGGTGAAAGCCTCGTGACCGGGAGTATCCAGGAACGTGATCTGGCGTCCCTTTGTCCTTACTGTATAAGCACCGATGTGCTGTGTGATACCGCCGGACTCGCCTGCTACGACAGATGTGGATCTGATCTTGTCGAGAAGGGATGTCTTACCATGGTCAACGTGACCCATGACAACGACAACGGGAGGTCTCTCCTCCATTGTCTCGGAGTTCTCATCATCCTCATCGAAAAGGATATCCTCCTCGGTAACCTCCTCAAGGAGAGTAGCGTTGATGCCGAAAGCATCTGCCAGGAGACATGCTGTATCGAAATCCAGCTCCTGGTTGATGGTGGCAAGTACGCCCAGCTTCATGAGCTCCTTGATGACGTCGGAACTCTTCTTGCCGATACCCTCGGCAAAATCCTTAACTGTGATGAAGGGCGGGATCTGGATATCAGTGATGACCTGCTCCACAACGGGTGCATTTGTCATGCCGCTCTTCTTCTTTTTCTTTCTGCCGTATCCGTAATCGTCGTATTCACCGTCCTCGCCGATCCTTCCGCTGAACTGTGAATTCTTGTTCTTAAGTCTCTTGTCATTGGAGCTCTGGCCTCTGTTCTCGCGCTTGCTCTGCTCGTCATTATGACGCTTCTCCATGGCATTACGCTCAGCGAAGTTGGCGCGGTTCTTCCTGACCTCGTCAACGGGACCTTCCTCCTTGGGCTTGGAAGCCTTTCTGGGAGCGGGACGCCTTACATCATCCTCGTCCTTGTCCTTGGCAAATCCGCCGCCCTGGTAGCCGCCTCTCTGGCCGCCGCCCTGGGGACGCTGTCCGTTTCTTCCGGGACCGCCCTGGGGACCCTTCTGGTATCTGCCGCCCCTGTTGTCGTTTATGACAGTGGAGCTCCTTACCGTTCCGGGCATGGCGACTACAGCAGAAGAGATCTTCTTCTTATCTACGACAGGTGCCTTGGGAGCCTCCTCCTTCTTCTCCTCCTTTACGGGAGCAGGTGCGGGAGCGGGCTCTTCCTTCTTGGGCTCCTCTTTCTTCTCCTCTTTTACGGGAGCGGGAGCTTCCTCAGGCTTCTCCTCTGCCTTCTCGGCAGCGGCCTTCTTTGTCGTAGTCTTTTTCTTCTTTTCCTCAGCAGGCTTCTCGGCGGGCTCTTCTGCCTTCTCCTTCTTCTCTGCCTTGGGCTTGGCGGGAGCCTTTGCCTTCTTGGCAGCAGCGGGCTTTTCTTCAGCCGCGGGAGCAGGTGCAGGCTCAGCCTTCACCTCAGGTGCGGGAGCCGCTTCAGCTGCCTTAACGGCAACCTCCTCTTCCTTGGCAGGCTTAGCCGCATCGGGATTGTCTGCTTTCTTATGTACCCTCCTGACACGAAGGGATTTATTACCGGATACACCGGTCATACTGATCTGTGGTTTGTTGTTTTCTTTTTCACTCATTATTTATCGTCCTCCGTCTCGTCGTATTCACTCAGCATCTTGTCCAACTTATCTGCGAAACCGTCATCGGTGATGGCTATCAGCGCTCTGTCCGGTTTTCCAATGGCGCGCCCCAGTTCAAAGGAACTGGCGAAGCTGTAAGCTCCGATCTCACTTCCGCTCCTTGCTATGGCCTCCGTGAGCTTTTTCAGGGTGTTCTGCGAGATATCCCGTGAGATTATCATCAGCTTTGCGTCCCCTGTGGATACAGCCTTCATGCATCCGTCAAATCCCGACTCCAGCCTTCCGGCTCTCATTGCGAGTCCCAGGATCCGTAAGATGTCATTCTTATTCGGCATCGCCACCATCCTTTCCGCACAGTTCCAGGATCTCTGAGGCCAGCTTCTCGAGATCTTCCTTTTCGATCCCGGTCTTCAGGCCCTTGGCCAGCCTTCTGGCCTTGAGCTCCGTCATTATGCATTCTTTATTCCTGCAAAGATATGCGCCTCTTCCGGAAGCCTTGCCGGTGGGATCGTACATGACGTTTCCCTCCTGGTCCGAGACTATCCTCAGAAGGTCCTTCTTATCTCTTCGTGTCCTGCAGGACACGCACATCCTCTGCGGTTTCTTTTTCATCATATGATCAGTTGTCTTCCTCTACTACAGTGAACTTGTCGAGCATAGCCTGTGCAGATTCACTTGCTTCCTCGGATTCTCTCTTGATGTCGATCCTGAAGCCTGTGAGCCTTGCAGCAAGTCTGACGTTCTGTCCGCTCCTGCCGATGGCAAGAGAGAACTGTGTATCAGGTACTACGACCTTTGCATATCTCTCGACTGTACCGTCTTCCTTAGTTGTGATCTCGGTGTCGACCCTGATAGCCTTTGCAGGCTGGAGAGCCTCACTGATGAACAGGGCGGGATCCTCGTTCCAGTCGACGATATCGATCTTCTCGCCGTTTAGCTCGTTCATGATCTCCTGGACACGCTGGCCTCTCTGGCCTACGCATGCACCCTTTGCATCGATATTCTCATCTCTGGAATATACAGCGACCTTGGATCTGGAACCGGGCTCTCTGGATACGGACTTGATGATGACCTCACCTGTCTTGATCTCGGGGATCTCCAGCTCGAAGAGCTTCTTTACCAGCTCGTTGTCTGTCCTGGAAAGGATGATGGAAGGTCTTCCGTTCTTCTCATCTACGCCGCAGACAAGGAACTTCATCTGCTTGCCGTACTCATAGTTCTCATTCCTGATCTGGCC